>JAIVHA010000039.1 GCA_020201295.1 Lysobacteraceae bacterium
GCCTTCAAGGAACCGCATGAGGGCATGTTGCGCATGCCGGGAGACTGACGCCCAATCGCAGAAAGCTCGGGAGAGGTCGAACAACGACGTCGATACTTACCCGCCGGTCACTCAAGTTCAGTCAATCTTGTATCGATGGCGGAGGTATCTCGAAACTTATCTCCGCTGCGGTATCGATTAGGCCTGGGCTTGAGGTGGTTTGATCAACGACTCTGCTGGAATGCCCAAGCCTTTGTGGAGTTTCCAGATCATCTTCAAAGTCAGCGAGCGCTTGTGATTGAGGACCTCGTAAACGCGATTGCTTTTGCCGATCATGGGTTCCAGATCTTTTACGGTTAAGCCCTTGCGTTCCATTTCAAATTTGATCGCCTCAACAGGATCAGGCAAGTCCATTGGGAAGTGCTTGGCTTCATAAGCCTCAATAAGTGTGACCATAACATCCAGTTTTTCGCCTTCCAGCGTATCAGGCCCTGCTGCCATCAGGCTTTCAACTTTTTTTAATGCCACACGGTAGTCGGCATCAGTTTTAATCGGTTTGATGTTCATGGTTTTTACTCCGGCAATTAAATGGTTTGTACATCAATCTTGTCATACTGCGCGTGGGTGCCAATAAAGCGGATGTATACGACGCGATAGGCGTAGTTGATCCAGACGACAAGTCGATACTTGTTCCCCGCAATATTGAATACCACCCGGCCATCTTTGAGGATGCTCGCGTTTCTGAAGTCCTGCTTTGCCTCAGGAGGTGAACTCCAATCGGCATGCAAGGTATGACGGTACCAGGCCAATGTTGGTTCTTTGGCATCCGTATATTCTGGGCTTTCTTCCCAGAAGGCTTTCAGTGTCGATAGTGCGATGATTCTCATGGTTCAAACCATAGTCCCATATTGGGACTATGGCAACAGATTTCTGTCAGATGAATGCCATCACTGTTCACTGCGACTACGCAGTTCCGCAAAAACCATAGCTACAATCCTCCACAAGCGGGTGCTTCACATGGCGTGTTATGTTGTTATTCTCAATTCGCGATTCGCAAATAGAGAATACTGATATGGCCCTCAAACCCCAGGATGTGCTGGTCTTGCTCAAGCTCATTGCCATTCAGAAAAAAGAATGGTCATACAATGGCTTGGCGGTTGAGTTGGGTATGAGCCCTTCCGAGGTCCATGGCGCAGGGCAACGTGCGCTTGCCGCCCAGCTGGCTGTGAAACGGGCTGGCAGTATGGTTCCGAACGTTCGAAATCTCGAGGAATTCCTGGTTCATGGCATTCGTTACGCCTTTTTCCCGGAATGGGGAGGGCTAGCACGTGGGATGCCGACCCTGTTCGGGGCCAGCCCACTGGCCGAGCGCATCGTGCCATCGGCGGAGCCGGTACCTGTCTGGCCCGATCCCGAAGGGGAGGCCTATGGCTCCTCCTTTATGCCCTTGTACAAGTCCGCGCCAAAGGCCGCGCGTGCGGATGCCGCCCTGTATGAACTGTTGGTGTTGGTGGATGCCATCCGGGGAGGCAAGGCGCGGGAGCGGAATATGGGCGTCAAGGAAATACAGGGCCGGTTGGCGCGCTATGAAAAGGGTGAATAATCCCAATCTCCTGATGCCCGAGACCACCGTACCAATTTGACATGAAGAACCTATCCGATCCATTGAGCGATGATGAAATCGAATGGCTCGAGCACTTCCTGCTCGACCGTATCGATGACGATGCCGACACGGAAGGCAAGGACGAGGGCGTGCTGGATATCTCGGAGCTGGATGGCCTGTTCACCGCCGTGGTGAGTGGTCCGGTGATGGTCCCGCCTTCGGTCTGGTTGCCCGCGCTGTGGGGTGATTACCCGCCGGAGTGGGGCAGTGAAAAGGACGTGGAGCACGTGCTGGCCTTGTTGATGCGGCATATGAACGGTATTGCCGCCACCTTGATGGCACACCCGGAAGACTTCGAGCCCCTGTTCCTGGAGCGCACGGTGGAAGGCAAGGTCTATACCATCGTCGATGAATGGTGTGAGGGATATATGCGTGGGGTGAACCTGGCGCCTGAACCCTGGAGCGAGGGCGGGCTGGAAATGACCGTTCTGCTCGCGCCGATCCGGGCCTTTACGAGTGGGTCGGGTTGGCAGGCACATACGCTTTCCTCGGATCAGGAAGTCGCGAATGTCCAGGATGCGATCACGCCCAATGTGCGCGAGATCCATGCCTGGTGGTTGGCGCGCCGCGAAAGCCATGCGTCAGTCCAGACAACCCTGCGCCGCGCCACGCCACGTGTCGGGCGCAACGATCCCTGCCCCTGCGGGAGCGGCAGGAAGTACAAGAAGTGTTGCCTGCATTGAGCGCGGGTCGCCTTCCGGGCCTGATTTTGATGCGACGCAATAACCTAACAGAAGCGCAGCATGAAGCCCTAACCGTCACGACACCGGTCTAATCGATTGAAACGAATAATGATTTAATGGATTTTCCGGGCGGCGTCACCGAATCCGCGAACGGCTAATCAACTGCTAATTTGACAAGAATTAGCAGTTTCCTGCTACCAGTCCGGTCGTTCCCATAGATACATGGTGGCCAACTCCGCGTGTTATGCGGAGTTGGCCACGGTCGCCAGCGACCACGAGGTGCTGTTCTTCATCGAGCGACACCGGTTGATGGGGAGGGGCATCAATTTGCACTCCTTCAATGCAAAAGGCGGAAACAACCGGCTCGATTACGCTGGACAGTCTGGAGCGGGCGGCGAATGCCCTGGATTGCCGGCTGGTCTACGCGCTTGTGCCCGGACAGCTCGAAACTATGGGAGCCGGATGCGTGACCGGTCCACCGCTTGGCTGACCCCACTGAGGACATAAATAAGGCGTATTTTGGCTGTATTATTCTATAACTATATGATATACAGCACTCATGACTGATCATCCAACGGACATCGAAGCGGACATTCCGGCGGTCATCGACCGCGGTGAGGGCACCGGGTTGATGGAGCCGCTGCTCATCAGCGCAAGCTCCCGCCACCGAAGCGCCCTCACCGATCTGGCCGTCGACCTTGCGGCCCGAGCTGCCGGCTTCCGCCGCAGCCTGCCCGAGGGCGTGCGCATCGCCCTGGCGGACCTGGTCCGGGCCATGAACTGCTATTACAGCAACCTGATCGAAGGTCACGACACACACCCGGTCGACATCGAGCGGGCGCTCAGGAACGATTACAGCACGGACGCGCGCAAGCGCGATCTCCAGCTCGAGGCCAGGGCGCACATCACCGTGCAGCGCTGGATCGATGCCGGCGGCCTCCCGGGTCACGCCGTCACGGTGAAGGGGATTCGCGAGGTTCATCGGCGCTTTTGTGCGTTGTTGCCGGAAGACCTGCTCTGGGTGGATAACCCGGATACCGGTGCGCGCATGAAGGTCGTCCCCGGCGAACTGCGCCGTCGCGATGTGAAGGTCGGTCAGCACATTGCCATCAGCCCCGGCGCCATACCGCGGTTTCTTGCCCATTTCGAACGCACCTATAGCCGGTTGGGCAAGACGGACGCCATTCTGGCGACCGCCGCCGCCCATCACCGGTTGTTGTGGATCCATCCGTTCCTCGACGGCAACGGCCGCGTCGCGCGCTTGATGTCCCACGCCATGCTGCTGGAGGCGCTGGACACCGGCGGCATCTGGTCCGTGGCGCGGGGCCTGGCGCGCAATGTCTCGACCTACAAAGGGCATCTGGCACGCTGCGACCTGCCGTGCCGCAACGACCTCGATGGCCGCGGCACCTTGAGCGAGGAGGAGCTGGCGGATTTCACCCGCTTCTTCCTCGAAGTCTGTATCGATCAGGTGGAATTCATGGAAGCGCTGGTCCAGCCCGACCGTCTGCGCATGCGTATCCTCCTGTGGGCGGAAGAGGAGTCGCGCCTCGGCAAGCTGCCACCCAAGGCCGGCAATATCCTTGAAGCCATCCTCTACCGTGGCGAGATTCCGCGTGGTGACGTCGCCGGTTTGCTCGGCATCACCGCACGCCACGCACGCCGCATCGTTGCGGCGCTGGCGGACCATGGCGTGCTCACGTCGGATGGCCCGCGCGTTCCGTTGCGCCTTGCCTTCCCTGCGACGCTGGCGTCACGCTGGATGCCGGGGTTGTTTCCGGAGAGGGTGCGGTAGACGGTAATCCGCCCGAAAAGTAGCAGCAAAAAATGGGAGGATTACTAGTTGCCTACCACACCGTTTTCACATGGCGGTATGCCTGGATTTTGGCATCAGCGGTGATCAGTGGCACCGAGTGATGACGGGCGAGCGCTACGATCATCCGGTCTGCCGGGTCCGGATGAAACTCCCCGGGCAGGTGTACGGATTGCACGGCCACATCCAGGTCTACAGGGACAAAGGCAACACCCTCGATGGATTCCACGGTTGCCAGCCACTCATCGATATCCATAGTCAGTGTGAGCCGGCCCTTCGCGACCAGCATGGCGATCTCCCAGGCACTGATCGCCGATACCAGTACCTGCCCAGCCGCCGCCAGTTCCTTTTCAATCGCCTTGCGCGCACGCGGCGAGAGTTGATCGTCACCGTTGACCCACCAGATCAAGGTGTGGGTGTCGAGCACGATCACCCCAGAGCCTCCCAATCGCCATCCGCGACGGGCTCGGTCGGTTCGCGGTATTCGTCCACGCTGCCCTTGAGGATCGTCAGCGGGTCGCGCTGTTGGTCGCGGTACTTGCGAACCTCGACGGTGGGCTTGCCGTGGTCGGTCACGATCACAGGCTTGCCCGTCGCTTCCACCTCGCGGAACAGTTCCAGTGCCTTGGCCTTGAACTGGGATTTTGAGACCTTTTCATGCATGGACGTACCCCTGCTCATACGACGATGGTCATGAGTGTAGCAAAAAATGACCATAGGCGGTGACCATAAATTGCACTCCGTATGATCCGGGGTCCCCGGCTGCCGATTCGGACGCATGAGAACATCAAATCGAATGGATGACCATAATAATATTCATTTGCTGCATTCCCGCCTGTTTTTGTAGCCATTTCTGGTTGACTCATCTCTATTTCATGGCTATAAAACAGGTCATCTGACATTGAAATGGCTATTGAAATGGCCAATAACGAGCGATGGGTGGCCGGGATGACTGCAACCAGAACCTATTCCAAGTACACCCGCGAGGCGCTGTCCCTGCTGGGCAAGCAAATACGTCTGGGGCGCAAGCAACGCCGCTGGAGCGAGCAGGAGCTGGCCGAGCGGGCGGGTATCGCCCGCGCCACCTTGCAGAAGATCGAGAAGGGTGATCCCGGCTGCGCCATCGGCCTGGTGTTCGAAGTGGCCACGCTGGTCGGAGTGACGCTGTTCGAAGCGGATCTGCCGGAGCTGGCCCGCCAGCATGAGCGGCTGGATGACAAGCTGGCCTTGCTGCCCAAGGCGGTGCGTTCGCCTGACACGGCGGTGGAC
>JAIVHA010000040.1 GCA_020201295.1 Lysobacteraceae bacterium
GTCGAGGCTGACGCTGCTGCTGGTGTTCGGGATTTTCGCCCTGCCGGTGGTGATCGCCTGGCTGGCCTTCTTCGTGTTCCCGGACTGGCGCCCGGACGGCACCACCAACCACGGTGAGTTGGTCCAGCCGCCCCGCGACCTGCATTTCGCGTCCCTGGCGACGGTGGAAGGTGGACCGCTCGAGGAGGCATTCCTGCAGGGCAAGTGGACCTATGTGCTTTGGTCCGGCCCCGAATGCGCAGCTCCCTGCCTGGAACAGCTGATACGCATGCACCAGGTGCGCCTCGCCCAAGGCAAGAACATCGATCGGGTACAGCGCCTGTTATTGGTGCAGGGCATGGACGCGGCTGCCTTGCGAGATCTGCAGACGCACTATCCCGGCCTCGTGATCGCCCACGGTGGCGCCGACGAAATGAGCGGTTTGCAGCAAAGCTTCCAGATGGACCGGGCGGAAGATGTGTTGACGGGAGGTCGCCTCTACCTGGTCGACCCCCTGGGTAACCTGATGATGCGCTACCAGGCGGATGCCGAGTTGCGCGGCATCGTCAAGGACCTGGAACGTCTGTTGCTCGTTTCCTATGTGGGCTAGCGGTACTCGTTGTAATCGGGGGTTATGGTCATGATGTCTGAACAGCTGCGGGAATTTTCCCTGACGGAAGCCCTGACGGAACAATTACGCGACTACCTGGCGGTGTGCAAGCTGAAGGTGGTGGCATTGATCGTGTTTACGGCCATGGTGGGCATGTTCCTGGCCACGCCCGGGCTCGTGCCCCTGGATGCCCTGGTGTTCGGTACCCTGGGTATCGGCATGGCAGCGGCCTCGGCGGCGGCGATCAACCACGTGGTCGACCGCCATATCGACGCACGCATGGCGCGTACCCGGCACCGGCCCGTGGCCAACGGCCAGTTGAGCAGCCGCAATTGCCTGCTGTTCGCGGTGGGCACCGGCCTGCTCGCCATGGCCATCCTGGTGGCCTTCGTGAACAGCCTGACCGCGGTGCTGACCTTCGCCTCCCTGATCGGCTATGCGGTCATCTACACCCTGTACCTCAAGCGCGCCACGCCCCAGAACATCGTCATCGGCGGCGCCGCCGGGGCCGCGCCGCCGGTGCTGGGCTGGGTGGCGGTGACCGGATCGGTCGACCCCCATGCCTTGCTGCTGTTCCTCATCATCTTCGTCTGGACGCCGCCCCATTTCTGGGCCCTGGCCATCCACCGTCGCCTGGAATACGCCAGTGTCGACATTCCCATGCTGCCGGTCACCCACGGGGTGAACCTGACCCGGTTGCACATCCTGCTCTACACCGTGCTGCTGCTGCTGGTCAGTCTGCTGCCCTACCTGACGCACATGAGCGGACCCCTGTACCTGGTGGGTGCACTGGCCCTCGGGGGGCGGTTTCTGCAGCATGCCTGGCGACTGCTGCGTGACGAAGGTCATGCCATGAAGACCTTCGGTTATTCCATCTTCTACCTCATGGCCCTGTTCGCCTTCCTGCTGGTAGACCACTACATTCCCCTGCTCGCGGGCCTCGTCGGGGCCTGAACCGGCCCGCGCGCCGTCCCCTCCCAGACGGGGAATGGCCGGGGCGACCTGCCCGCCCTACACTTGTCACGTCCGGCACTCGTTATACCCTTGCATTTCAAGAGGGTTTACTTGGCGACTGTCAATATATTAGAATGCCCTAATATTTCCGTTCCCGACATGGACCCGACCGGCTGGCCGGGTTCCGCCGTTATTGAGGCAGGCCATGGCACACAGCAGCGTTGCGACCCCGCAAGAATACAACTACGAAATCATTCGCAAGTTTTCCATTATGGCCCTGGTCTGGGGTCTGCTGGGTATGAGCGCCGGTCTCTATGCGGCCCTGCAGTTGGCCTACCCCTTTCTCAATTTCGACATCCCCGAAATCACCTTCGGCCGCCTGCGCCCGGTGCATACCACCCTGGTGATCTTCGGCTTCGGCGGCAGCGCCCTGTTCGCGACCTCCTATTACGTACTGCAACGCACCTGCCAGACCCGGTTGTACAGCGATACCCTGGCCAGCATCACCTTCTGGGGTTGGCAGTCGGTCATTTTCCTGGGCGCCATCAGCTATATGCTGGGCTACACCCAGTCCAAGGAATATGCCGAATTCGAATGGCCGCTGGATATCGCCATCACTGTGGTCTGGGTCTGCTACTTCTGGCTCTATACCCAGACCCTGCGCCGTCGTTCCCAGCCACATATCTATGTAGCCAACTGGTTCTACCTGGCCTTCATCCTGGCCACCGCGATCCTGCATATCTTCAACAACATCGCCATCCCCGTCGGCCTGTTCAGTATGAAATCCTACAGTGCCTACTCGGGGGTGCAGGACGCCATGGTGCAGTGGTGGTACGGCCATAACGCCGTGGGTTTCTTCCTGACCGCCGCCTTCCTCGGCATGATGTACTACTTCGTGCCCAAGCAGGCCGGCCGCCCGGTGTACTCCTACCGCCTGTCCATCGTGCATTTCTGGTCGCTGTCCTTCCTCTACATGTGGGTGGGCGCCCACCACCTGCACTGGACCGCGCTGCCGGACTGGACCTCCACCCTGGCAGCCACCTTCTCCATCATGCTGCTGCTGCCTTCCTGGGGCGGCATGATCAACGGCATCATGACCCTGTCCGGCGCCTGGCATAAGCTGCGTACCGACCCCATCATGCTGTTCCTGATCGCGGCGCTGTCCTTCTATGGCATGTCCACTTTCGAAGGTCCGCTCATGTCCCTGAAAAGCGTGAATGCCCTGTCGCATTACACCGACTGGACCATCGGCCACGTGCATTCCGGCGCGCTGGGCTGGGTAGCGCTGATTTCGTTCGGTTCCTTCTATCATATGATCCCGCGTTTGTATGACACCCGGCTCTACAGTACCCGCCTGGTGTATGTGCATTTCTTCCTGGCTACCATCGGCATCCTGCTGTACATCACCGCGATGTGGGTGTCCGGCATTGGCCAGGGCCTGATGCTGCGTGCCTTTGATGACTTCGGCAACCTGGCCTATACCTTCATGGAAACCGTGACCTTCATGCACGTTCCCTATGTGGTACGCGCCATCGGCGGTGCTTTCTTCCTGTCCGGTGTCATCATCATGGCCTATAACATTTTCATGACTATTCGCCAGGCCAAGGCGGAGCAGGCAGCGACGGAAGCCAAGATCGCCGCCAAGATGGCTCGCGCCTAAGGCGCCGCAACGGAGACGATGACAGTGATCAAGCACGAACAAATCGAAACCAATGCCGGCCTCCTGATTGCGCTCACCATGATCGTGATCAGCATCGGGGGTCTGGTGGAAATCGTTCCCCTGTTCTTCATCGAGGACACCATCGAGAAGGTGGAGGGCGTGCGTCCCTACACGCCCCTGGAGTTGCGCGGCCGTGACATCTATCAGCGAGAAGGCTGTTACCTGTGTCATTCGCAGATGATTCGCCCTTTCCGCGATGAAATGCTGCGCTATGGGCACTACTCCCTGGCCGCCGAGTCCCAGTATGACCATCCCTTCCAGTGGGGTTCCAAGCGTACCGGTCCCGATCTCGGGCGGGTAGGCGGCAAGTACTCCAATGAATGGCACGTGGCGCACCTGCTGGGGCCCCGCGACGTGGTGCCGGGCTCCATCATGCCCAACTACCCCTGGTTGCTGGAGAATGATCTCCCCTATTCCGACATCCAGGACCGCTTGCGCGCCCTGCGCACAGCCGGTGTCCCGTACTCCGCCAACCAGGAGGAGTACGAAGCCAATGTGGAACGTTTCGGTGAAGAGGTGGCCGGACAACTGGATATCCTCAATGCCGAGGAAAACCTGGTGGGCCAGGCCCTGAACGGGAACTACGATGGGAATCGTGGCCGCATCACGGAAATGGATGCCATCGTGGCCTATCTGCAGGTGCTGGGCACTATGGTGGACTTTGGCCAGTACGACCAGGGTTATTTTGTCGAATTTCGTTAAGACCCTTTGATTCCGCCATTCCCGGGTAAGCGGGCATGACGGATACATCAGAGGTTCCTGGGCGAGACAACGTGGAAGGTTAAGGTAAATGCCGGATTGGTTCATGTGGTTCACCCGGATGGAAAACAGCAAGGTGGTGGCACTGGTGCTGTTCTTCGTGACTTTCTGTGGAATTCTGATCTACGTGTACACCGGGAAGCAGCGCGGCAAGCGACTGGAATCCTACAAGTACATCCCGCTTCAAGATGACGATGATGAGCAGGACCGGGAGACCGGATCCGACAAGGCAGGCAAAAAATGAGCGAGTCACAGAAACAGGACGCACAGAAGCAGGGCGCGGTTCAGACCACCGGCCATGCCTGGGACGGCGATCTGCAGGAATTCAACAATCCGCTGCCCAACTGGTGGGTGTGGTCCTTCTATGCCACCGTGGTGTTTGCCCTGATCTACTGGGTGTTGTACCCGGCCTGGCCCGTGGCCTCCACTTACACCAAGGGCGTGATGAACACCATCACCTTCACCAATGACGCGGGCGAGCAGGTCGAAACCCACTGGAACACCCGTGCCCTGTTGTTGCGCGACATGCAGGAAGGCCAGCATGCGGTGCGTTCCCGCGAGTACATGGAACAGGTGGCCGCCGCCAGTTACGACGAGATCCTTGCCGACGAGGAAATGCTGGCCTTCACCCGTTCCGTCGCGCGCGGTCTGTTCGGCGACAACTGCGCCGCCTGTCATGGTGCCGGCGGTGCCGGTGTGATGGGCCTGTTCCCCAACCTGGTGGATGACGACTGGTTGTGGGGTGGTTCGGTGGAAGAAATCCAGTACACCCTCGCCGAGGGCCGCATGGGTTTCATGCCGGCCTTTCGGGAAACCTTCGATGACCAGCAACTCGACTCCGTGGCCAGTTATGTGCTGAGTCTTTCCGGTCACGAAGTGGATGCCGGCCTGGCGGCCAGCGGAAATCAGATCTTCCAGGGCGAGGCCGGTGGCTGCTATTACTGCCATACCTCCGAAGGCACGGGTATGAAGTCCCAGGGTGCGCCCAATCTTACCGACAATATCTGGACGGTAGCCGATGTGCCCGGCGCACAGGATCATGACGCACGCATGGCGGCGGTCAAGAAGGTGATCCGCGAGGGCGTGGTGCGTGAGATGCCGGCTTGGCAGGATCGCTTGTCGGAAGATCAGATCCGGCTGCTGACCGTCTACGTACATCAGCTCGGCGGCGGGCAGTAGGAAGATACTGTCTCACGGGAGACAGGTAGGAGCGGGCTCTGCCCGCGAACATTCGCGGGCATGCCCCAGGGCACTCTCTCGACCGCTACGCGGTCTCACCTTGAGGCCGCTCCTACCCTAACCAGCAATCATGTGCTGTTTTTCGTCACCGGCCTGGTGGGACGGGTATTCTGCGGTTATTTCTGCTTCCAGACCCTGTGGACGGACCTGTATGTCCTCATCGAGCGGCTGGTGCAGGGCGAGCGCCCGGCGCGTATCCGTCTCGACAAGCAGCCCTGGAACGGTGAAAAGGTCTTCAAGAAATCCGCCACCCATGCTCTGTGGCTGCTGACGGCCTTCTGGACCGGAATCACCTTCACCTTCTATTGGGCCGAGGCCCCGCAACTGCTGGTGGATTTCTTCACCGGTCGCGCGCCTTTCCCTGCCTATGCCACTACCCTGTTCCTGACGGCGACCACCTATGTGATGGCTGGCCTGGCGCGCGAGCAGGTATGTACCTACATGTGCCCCTACGCGCGCTTCCAGAGTGTCATGTTTGACCGCGACACCCTGGTGGTGGCCTATGACGAGGCGCGTGGCGAAGGCGCTCAGGGTCGGCAGAAGATCCGCACCGGCTTCAAGACCCGCGAGGAACGGCAGCAGCAGGGGGTGGGTGACTGCATCGATTGTGGCTATTGCGTGCAGGTGTGCCCCACGGGCATCGATATTCGCAACGGCCTCCAATACCAGTGTATTTCCTGCGCCCTGTGCATCGATGCCTGCGATACCATCATGGATAACCTGGGCTGGCCGCGTGGCTTGATCAAATATACATCCGAACGCGAGCAGCAGGGTGGCACAACGCGTCGCTTCAATGCCAAGAATATCGGCTACGGGGTGACCCTGGTGGTCGCCACCCTGGCACTGGTCTGGAGCGTGGTGCACCAGGTGAAGCTGGATGCCTCGGTGAGCCAGATCCGCAACCCCCTGTTCGTGGTGCTGTCCGACGGTCGTGTGCAGAACAGCTACGAGATCAAGCTGAACAACAAAACCAGCCAACTCATGGTGTTCGAGCTGGAACTGAGCGGCCTGCCCGGGGCTGAGCTGGACCTGGGTCGCCTGGAGATGATCGAGGTACCCCCGGAGCGCAGCCTGCGCATCATGGCGCGGGTGCGCCTGGACGAGGAAGGTGAGCACCAGGCGGCACGCGGTTTCGAATTTGTGATCCGTCCGCTGCAGGGCCCCTCGGACCTGGGCACGGTGCGCCAGTCCGCCACTTTCCATATCCCGGGTCGAGGTCAATAGCCGCCATGGAAAACATGTTGGCACTGCCGGTCGGTATCGCGCTGCAGGTCTTGTTGTTCGTCCTCTTGTGCCGCTTCACCGTCCTGGGCGGCAAGCAGGCCGCGGTGATCGTGGCTGTCCTGGCCATGGGGGTGACCGTTCCCTATGCGCTGCTGGCCTGGCCCGGCGGCGACGTGCTGGCCATCTACGTGGCCCTGTTCCTGGTGTGTGCCTATGTGCTGGGCATCATCAGTTCGCACCGCGAGCGGCGCCTGGCCCTGGCCGGCGAGGACACGGCACGATGGTTCCACTGGGGACCGGCGGTGATCATCCTGTTCTTCAGCGTGGTGTTCCTGGTCAATGCCACCATGCTGCTGCTGCCGGAAAGCGATCGCGCACGCCAGGTCACCATGGCCTTCCCGGGCACCGTGGCACGGGATTTCCACAAGAAGGAAGCCCTCTATAATGAATACCTGGAACAGGTGCGCGCCCAGGAGGCTCGCGGCTGGCAGGTGCGCCAGGGCTGGCTGGAGCCGCCGGTGGCCGGCCAGGCCAAGCCCTTCCAGGTGACGGTGACGGCACGGGATGGCAGTCCGGTGATCGGTGCGCGGGTATGGGTGGCGTTCCTGCGCCCTTCCGACCAGCGCCTGGATCAGCGGGTGGAGTTGCCCGAAAAGGATTCCGGCCTGTACCGTGCCAATGTGGAGCTGCCTTCCCCGGGGCTCTGGAGCACGACCCTGACGATCGAGCGGGGTGAGGATGTGCATGAGGTGCAGGCCAATACCCGGATCGAAGCCGGGGCGGAAGCACCCTGAGCCTGAACCGCCGCGTCGTGGCGCGGTCTTATGTTCACTGTCAGTGAGTGGGGTGTGATGTGACCATTCTGTACCTGTTGCTGCCCATCAGCCTGATCTTCGTCGGCGCGGCCATCTGGGTGTTTCTGTGGGCCGTGCGCAGTGGCCAGTACGAGGATATGGAGGGGCCTGCCCATCGTATCCTCATGGACGACGATGATCCCCGCATCCCGCGTCGCAAGCCGGACTTGAAGGATGGGGACGAGTAAGATAAGCTTTCGCTAATTTACTGAATTCTATCAAGGTGTGACATGTTTACATTCCAGGGTTTTCCCATGTTCATCGTGGTGGCGCTGATCGTCGCTGCCTGGCTGAGTTTCCTGTCGGTGGTGATCTTCGGCTGAGCCGCCTTCGCGGGCATGACGAAGTAATCAGCGTTTCCTTACGTCTGTCCCCATTGCGCTGACCAGACGGACAAACAAAAAGGGCGCCGGGAATATTCCCGGCGCCCTTTTTGCTGCGTGACGGCCTGCTCAGGCCTCCATGGCCCCGCGCAGCTTCTTCATGGCATTGCTTTCCAGCTGGCGGATGCGTTCCGCCGATACGCCGTAGCGGTCCGCCAATTCGTGCAGGGTGGACTTGCTGTCCGCCAGCCAGCGTTCCCGTACGATGTCGCGGCTGCGCTCGTCCAGTTTGTCCAGGGCTGCCTGCAGGCGCAGGTGGCTATTGTCTTCCCAGTCCTGGTGTTCCAGCGCTTCCGCCGGGTCCGGTGTCTGGGTGGCCAGGTAGGCAATGGGCGCCCGCCCACGCTCTTCCTCGTCGGTCTCGGCACCGGGGTCGAAGGACAGGTCATGACCGCTGAGGCGGGATTCCATTTCCAGCACGGACTCGGGACTCACGCCCAGGTCCTTCGCCACGGCATCGACTTCCTCGCGGCTGAACCAGCCCAGGCGTTTCTTGGCGCGGCGCAGGTTGAAGAACAGTTTGCGCTGGGCCTTGGTGGTGGCCACCTTGACGATGCGCCAGTTGCGCAGAATGTATTCGTGGATTTCGGCGCGGATCCAGTGCACGGCGAAGGACACCAGGCGCACGCCGACCTCGGGGTCGAAACGCTTGACGGCCTTCATCAGGCCGATGCTGCCTTCCTGGATCAGGTCGCCCAGGGGCAGGCCATAGCCCTTGTAGCCACGGGCGATATGGACCACGAAACGCAGATGGGAGAGCACCAGGTATTGCGCGGCACCGAGGTCGTTTTGGTCGCGCAGACGCAGGGCCAGCTCCCGCTCTTCCTCGGCAGTGAGGATGGGGATGCTGCGCACGGACTGGATATATTGCTCCAGGTTCCCCGTGGGTTGGGGCAGCACCAGACTATGGTGTTGACGTTGCACCAGGGCTTGGTTCATGGCTCGGATATTCCCCTCTTCAAACGATATGCTGAGTCTAGCACTCGAGTCCTTTGAGTGCTAACCCGGGCCGGAGTTCCCGAAGAGGGCGGGTCAGGCGCAGACGCGGTTGCGGCCGCGGTCCTTGGCGGCATAGAGGGCCTTGTCGGCCTGGCTCAGCAGCTGGGTGAGGTTGAGCTCCGGCTGGTTATGGGTGCAGGCCAGGCCGATGCTGATGGTGATGGGGATGTCGGCGGGGTATAGGGCTTCCACCGCGCCGCGCAGCTCCTCGGCACAGGCCCGGGCGCATTTCAGGTTGCAGCGCGGCACCAGCAGGGCAAATTCCTCGCCGCCGAAGCGCACCGCCATGGCGTCGGCGGGAATGCTTTCCTTGAGCAGGGCGCCAAGGGCTTCCAGGACGCGATCTCCTGTGATATGGCCAAGATTGTCGTTTATCTTCTTGAAATGGTCGATATCCAGCAGCAGGCCGGAGATCGGCTGGTTGCGCGGATCGGCCAGGAACTCGTCGCCCCGGTCGAGCAGGTAGCGCTTGTTGTAGACCCGGGTCAGGCTGTCGGTGATGGCCAGCCGGTGCATGGTCTCGCTCTGGCGCTTGAGGGCCACGAACTGCTGCTTGATGAGCAGC
>JAIVHA010000189.1 GCA_020201295.1 Lysobacteraceae bacterium
CTGCATATCATCGATACCGCCGGCCTGCGCGACAGCGACGATCTTATCGAACAGGAAGGCATGAAACGCGCCTGGCGCGCCATCGAAACCGCGGATCGTCTGCTGCTGGTGATCGATGATCAAATCGGTTTCACCGATGACGATGCGCTGATCCTCGATCAACTGCCATCACCGCTGGCGCACACCCTGATCCATAACAAGATCGACCTCAGCGGCCATGCCGCGACCACGCTGGAAGACTGCGCCGGCGAATCCATCCACCTGTCCGCATACACCGGCGCCGGCATCGACGCGCTGCGCGCGCATCTCACGCACTGCATGGGCTACGCCGGCGCGAATGAACACGGCTTCAGCGCACGCCGCCGTCACCTGGACGCGCTGGCGCGCGCCTGGGCGCATGTACAGGCGGGACGCGAGCGACTGGAGAAAGAACGTGCCGGCGAACTGCTCGCCGAGGAACTGCATCAGGCGCAAGCCGCGCTGAACGAGATCACCGGGGCGTTTTCCAGCGACGATCTGCTGGGCCGGATCTTTTCGAGTTTCTGCCTCGGTAAATAAAATTAAGTCCAGCGACATCCGATGACAGCCACACGTTACTAATATCCTATTGTTTTAACGATATTCATTGTCCAGTAGCCTCTTATAAGATTTCCTGAAAGCCGATATAATTTGTTCCCTGAACTGTTCCCGAGTCAACTTTTCTCAATCTTCATCATGGGAACAATTCAGAAAATCGGGAACAGCTTGTTCCCATGAATCGGCAGTGATTCAGGGAACGATAAAACAGTCGCCCCCTAATGTTCCCTGTTGATTCAGATACTTGTCCCTCCAGCCCTGGGAACAATTGAGGAGCGGTGAAATGGCATTGACAGATACCAAGCTGCGCACCCTACAGCCTAGAGAGAAGTCCTATTCGATCTCTGACAGTGGTGGCCTTTTTATCGAGGTGATGCCGGGTGGAAAACGGGTATGGCGCCTGCGCTACCGCTTTAACGGCCGACAGGAGAAGGTCTCACTGGGGGAATACCCCTCCTATAGCCTCGCAGAGGCCCGCAGATGGCGTGAGGAATGCCGGTCCAAGGTCGCGAAGGGTGAGAGCCCCATGCGGGAGAAAAAGAAGGCAAAAACAGATGGGAAGGCACAGCAGACAGTGGAGGCATTCTCTGGGATATGGATCTCTGAAGTGGTGGAAAAGAACGTCCGGGAGCCGCGCAATATCCGCAGAATGCTGAACAAGGACATCCTGCCAGCCATCGGCAATATGCGCTTGGCCGAGGTCACGGTCACGGACGTGATGGCGATTACCGACCGGATCAAGGCCCGCGGATCCGATCAAATGGCCCTTCAGACTCGCAATACCCTGAAACGCCTTTTCGCCTATGCCATTGCTCGGGAAAAGGTCAGATTCAATCCCGCTGCAGCGTTAGAGGCTCGCTATATCGCAACTGCAAAGAGCCGCGATGTGGCCTTGACCTCCGTAGAAATTGGCAAGCTACTGCGGGCCATCTATGCCTCCTCCATGCGCCGTTCCAACAAGCTCGCCCTGCACCTGCTCATCCTGTGCATGGTACGCAAATCCGAGCTGCTGGATGCCAAGTGGGAGGAAATCGATTTCGAGAAGGCGGAATGGACGATTCCCGCTGAACGTATGAAGAAGGACCGGCCCCATATCGTATATCTATCGACACCAGCACTGGCCATGTTCGAGGAGCTTCAGTTCCTGGCCTCCTGCTCGGATTATGTGCTGCCCAGCCGCAGCAGCCTGAGGAAGCCCATCTCCAAGACCACCCTGAATGCCGCGATCCGCAGTCTGGATCACGGGGTACGGGATTTTGTGATCCACGATTTCCGCCGCACAGCCTCCACCCACCTCCATGAAGCGGGCTTCAACTCCGACTGGATCGAGAAGGCCCTGGCCCATGAGCAGAAGGGGGTCCGGGGTATTTACAACCGGGCGGAGTACGCCACCCAGCGCCGCGAGATGCTGCAGTGGTGGGCAGAGTTCGTGGACGCCCAGATCGAGGAAGGCCGGAAGGTCGTGATCGGGAAATTCGGAAAAGAACTGAAAGCGGGCTAACGTCGTAGAGAATGGAGCAACCTAATACATGAGTACCACTTGGTTCCCGACCGGAGCTTGTGATTTCAAGGTGGTAAGGCTTTCAAAGGACCAGAGTGAGACGATCCGACTGGAACTCAGGGCCGGTGGAGTGAAAAAGGATTATTGGGATACCGTCAACGCGGATATTGAACTGGCCCTTGCGGCCTACAGGGCGATGACTGGCCTCGCAGAAGAGAGCAAGCCGGCGTCCGTGAGAAAGAACCTGAATATCTCGCTGAATGCGGCGCTCAGACTCAATGACACCCTGAATGATCTGGATGCCAATTCCAGGATGCTGCTAAGCCAGGTTGCCAGCGGTGGTATCAGCAAAATACACCATCACCTGTCCGAGATAATTACCGCGCTCTCGGAAGCGGGCCATAAGGCTGATGAATTGCCGGACAAAGGTCGTCTGCCGGATTATGCACGCCAGAATCTTGCGGTGGCTGTATTGGAGGCGCTCCGTAGCTGTGGCGTGGCTCCTACCACGACGAAAGATGGCCTGTATAACAACCTCCTTGCGGTGGTCCTGGAGATAGCAACGGGAAAACGAGCCAGCGCAGTACACAAATTGGCCACAAAGGCCGTGAAAATAACGAAAGACAATGATGCTCAGCTAACCTGAAAAAATCCCAAGTAATTGGCCTCTGTAAAGGCTCAATTAAGTGGGTTACGCCGCGAGCGGGCATCTGGAGAATCCACCTCACGTTCAATAACGAACCAAGAGGTGTCAACATGGCGCAAGTAATCCTGAGACTTCCGGTAGTAAAGGGCCGCACCGGTCTGTCCCGCAGCACTATCTATCTGCGGATCTCGGAGGGCACCTTCCCGCATCCCGTCAAGCTGGGTGCAAGAGCGGTGGGCTGGCTGGAGCACGAGATCGAGGAATGGCTGGCCTGCCAGGTGGAACAGAGCCGGCTCGCCCGTTAAGTACTGCACCATGGCGGACGCACGGCTAAAAACCACGGGACGACGGACATCGCCTTACTTTTTGGCGATGCCACACCACATTCTGGAAAGCGAGCAGTATGCCCGTCTATCCAGCAAGGCGGTGAAGCTCTTGCTCGACTTGGGTGGCCAGTACCGTGGAAAAAACAATGGTGATCTGTCTGCAGCCTGGAAAATAATGGAGCGGCGCGGATGGCGTTCCAGGGATACTCTGGTGAAGGCACTGAAGGAATTGCTGGATTCCGGATTTATTATCAAGACCCGACAGGGCGGGAAAAACAAACCATGCTTATATGCACTCACATGGAAAGGGATCGACGAATGCAGAGGGAAGCTGGATATGGCCCCCGCCAGCGTTCCGTTGAATCTTTGGAAATCAGGAAAACCTTGACCCGGTGGGCGTGTTAATTTAACCCGCATAGCGGGCTAGTCATATAAAAAGCGGCGATGCTTTAACACGCTAATCGTGTCAATCAGACCGATTTTCGGGAATTTCTTAACACGCCGATCGTGTCCCTTTATAAATATGTACCAAGGGGGTTCATGGAATTGCCATGGACAAAGTCCTGATCGATATCACGGCCTACCACGAAGCGGGCCATGCCATCGTGGCATTGTGCCATGGCCGTGGTGTTGCGGAGGTGGCAGTCTCCATGACAGAGCCAGGGAATGGCTGGACCCTGATGTCGGTGGCGGATAAGCAGCCACTGGATGACCCGGCTCCTGGAAATATCCGGGCAGCCTGGCTTCGTACCGTGGCCATCTACAGCGCACAGATCCGGATACTGCTGGCTGGTCCGCTGGCCGAGGCAAAGCTGCTCAGCAAGCCGCTGCGCTCCCTTGGAGCCAGGTCGGACCTGGTGGAGGCCCAGCGGCTATTCGGGCGCCTGCAGGCCATCCACGAAGGGCTCAGAAGGTATGCAAGCCTGCCTCTGGCGATACCCGATACCCGGCGGGATGCGTTTAGGCGGGAAACCCGCCGTTTGGTGGCCAGACCGCGTATCTGGGTAATGATTGCTGCTCTGGCCCAGGAGTTGACCCAACGGGAGACCGTGACAGCGGATGTCTTGACTGGGATACTCCAGAATATCCCGCATCCCTACGGCCAATATGGTCTGCTTTCTGAGCTCAAACAGCTCTCAACAGACTGAAGGGTTGGATAGTTCTCATAACATTGATTTATTGAAAAACAATCAAAATCGGGACAGCGGTGATCCGGGTGGTACACAAGCAAGCCCCGAATGTTGATCAAACGGACCTCCTCCCTGTAAGCCCCTGTCTCTAAATAACAATTTTATGTAGTAACGAGGAAGCCCCATGGCCGAAAACTTCACCACCCACGCGGCCTTCATCTGGTCCGTGGCGGACCTGCTGCGGGGCGACTTCAAGCAGTCCCAGTACGGCCGCATCATCCTGCCATTCACGCTGCTGCGGCGCCTGGAGTGCGTGCTGGCGCCCACCAAGGCGGCGGTGCTGACGGAACATGAGAAGCGCAAGGATTCGGACCTGCCCCTGGACGGTTTCCTGAAGAAGGCCGCCAAGCTGCCCTTCTACAACACCTCGCCCATGGACCTCGGCACCCTGGGCGAGACCCAGGTCCTCGACAACCTGGACACCTATATCCGCAGCTTCAGCCCCGAGGCGCGGGAGGTGTTCGAGCATTTCGGCTTCCATGGCTTCCTGGAAAAGCTCGACGAGGCCAACCTGCTCTACCTGGTGATGCAGAAGTTCGCCACCATGGACCTGAGCCCCAAGGCCCTGGACAACCACAAGATGGGCCTGGTGTTCGAGGAGCTGATCCGCCGCTTCGCGGAATCCTCCAACGAGACCGCCGGGGAGCATTTCACCCCCCGCGACATCGTCCACCTGACCACCGCCCTGCTGTTCACCGACCAGCAGGCGCAGATCGGCCCCGGCAAGATCGTCACCGTCTACGACCCCACCGCCGGCACTGGCGGCTTCCTGTCCGAGGGGGAGGAATACATCCACTCCATCTCCGAGCAGGCCCGCGTCACCGTGTTCGGCCAGGAGCTCAACCCCGAGTCCTACGCCATCTGCAAGGGCGACATGCTCATCAAGGGCCACGAGATCCAGAACATCAAGCTCGGCAACACCCTGTCCGACGACCAGCTCGCCGGCCAGCAATTCGATTTCATGCTCTCCAATCCCCCCTTTGGCGTGGACTGGAAGAAGGTGCAACGCCAGGTGGACGACGAGCACAAGCTCAAGGGCTTCGCCGGCCGCTTCGGCCCCGGCCTGCCACGGGT
>JAIVHA010000190.1 GCA_020201295.1 Lysobacteraceae bacterium
GCCCAGCCGATTTCAGGAGTGAACATGAACGACAGTTTTTCCACCCGCGGCACCCTCCCGGTCGGGGGCAAGACCTATGAAATCTTTCGTCTGACCCGCCTGACGGAACAGGACCGGGTCAGCCGGCTGCCCTACTCCCTGAAGGTGCTGCTGGAAAACCTGCTGCGCTACGAGGACGGCAAGACCGTGCTCGCCGATGACATTCGCGCCCTGATCCAGTGGGATCCCCGGGCCGAACCGGACCGCGAGATCGCCTTCCGCCCGGCCCGTGTATTGATGCAGGATTTCACCGGCGTGCCAGCGGTGGTGGACCTGGCCGCCATGCGCGACGCCATGCAGGCCCTGGGCGGCGACCCGGAGAAGATCAACCCGCTGCAGCCGGCAGAACTGGTCATCGACCACTCGGTGCAAATCGACGTATTCGGCAGCAAGGACGCCGTGGACCTGAACGCCAAGCTGGAATACCAGCGCAACCAGGAACGCTACGCCTTCCTGAAATGGGGCCAGAAGGCCTTCTCCAATTTCAAGGTGGTGCCGCCCGATACCGGCATCGTCCACCAGGTGAACCTGGAATACCTGGCGCGCACCGTGTTCGCCCAGGAGAACGACGGCGTGCTGCAAGCCTACCCGGACACCCTGGTGGGCACCGATTCCCACACCACCATGGTCAACGGCCTGGGCGTGCTGGGCTGGGGCGTGGGCGGGATCGAGGCGGAGGCCGCCATGCTCGGCCAGCCCATCTCCATGCTCATCCCCCAGGTGGTCGGCTTCCGCCTCGACGGTGAATTGCCCGAAGGCGCCACCGCCACCGACCTGGTGTTGACGGTAGTGGAACTGCTGCGCAGGCATGGCGTGGTAGGCAAGTTCGTGGAATTCTTCGGTGACGGA
The DNA here is from genome assembly GCA_020201295.1 of Lysobacteraceae bacterium. Classification (GTDB taxonomy): domain Bacteria; phylum Pseudomonadota; class Gammaproteobacteria; order DSM-19610; family DSM-19610; genus JAIVHA01. Next base: position 889 of record JAIVHA010000190.1, read on the forward strand.
CTGGAGCACCTGTCCCTGGCGGATCGCGCCACCCTGGCCAACATGGCCCCCGAGTACGGTGCCACCTGTGGCATGTTCCCCATCGACGACGAGACCCTCCACTACCTGCGCCTGACCGGGCGCAGTGACGAACAGGTGGCCCTGGTGGAAGCCTATGCCCGGGAGCAGGGCATGTTCCGCGCGGCCGGCCAGCCGGAGGCCGCCTACTCCAGTGTCGTCAGCCTGGACATGGGCAGCGTGGTGCCCAGCCTGGCCGGCCCCAAACGCCCCCAGGACCGCGTGCCCCTCAGCGCCAGCAAGGCCATGTTCCGCGAGGCGCTGCAGGCGCTGAAGACCGAACGCAAGCTGCACAGCCATGCCGTCGACACCGAGGTCAAGGGCGAGTCCGTGACCGTCGACGACGGCTCCGTGGTGATCGCCTCCATCACCTCCTGCACCAATACCTCGAACCCCGGCGTCATGCTCGGCGCCGGACTGGTGGCGCGCAAGGCCGCGGAACGGGGCCTGAAGGTGAAGCCCTGGGTGAAGACCTCCCTGGCGCCCGGCTCGCGGGTGGTAACCGAATACCTGCAGCAGGCGGGCCTGCTCGACGACCTGGAGACCCTGGGTTTCCACGTGGTGGGCTATGGCTGCGCCACCTGCATCGGCAACTCCGGCCCCCTGCCGGAACCGGTCTCCAGGGCCATCGCCGAAGGCAACCTGTCGGCCACCTCGGTGCTGTCCGGTAACCGCAATTTCGAGGGCCGCGTGCACGCCGAGGTGCGCATGAACTACCTGGCCTCACCGCCCCTGGTGGTGGCCTACGCCATCGCCGGCACCATGGACATCGATCTGTACAACGAACCCGTCGGCCAGGACCGCGATGGCAAGGACGTATACCTGAAGGACATCTGGCCCAGCCAACAGGAGATCAACGACACCATTCTCAACTCCGTGAATCGTGCGGAATTCACCAGCGCCTACGCCGAGGTCTACGAGGGCGAGAGCCGCTGGATCGACCTGGCCTCTCCCGAGGGCCAGTCCTTCGCCTGGCAGGACGACTCCACCTATATCCAGAACCCGCCCTATTTCGAAGGCATGACCCGGGAACCGGCCCCCATCACCGACATACAGGGCGCCCGCGCCCTGGCCCTGCTCGGCGACTCGGTCACCACCGACCACATCTCCCCCGCCGGCGCCATCAAGCCCGACAGCCCTGCCGGTAAATACCTGCTCGAACACGGCGTGGCGCAGGGGGACTTCAACTCCCTGGGCTCGCGGCGCGGCAACCACGAGGTGATGATGCGCGGCACCTTCGCCAATATCCGCCTGCGCAACCTGATGGCCCCCGGCACCGAGGGCGGAGTCACCCTGCATCAGCCCGACGGCAAGCAGATGTCCATCTACGACGCCGCCATGCAGTACAAGGCCGAGGGCATCCCGCTGGTGGTGATCGCCGGCAAGGAATACGGTTCCGGCTCGTCGCGCGACTGGGCCGCCAAGGGTCCGCGCCTGCTGGGCGTGCGTGCCGTCATCGCCGAGAGCTACGAGCGCATCCACCGCACCAACCTGGTGTGCATGGGCATCCTGCCCCTGCAGTTCCAGGCCGGCGACATGGCGGCCAGCCTGGGCCTGACGGGCACCGAGACCTTCGATATCGCCGGCCTCGATGACGGTTCGGCAAAAGAAGTCACCGTCACCGCCACGGCAGCCGACGGCAGCTGCAAGACCTTCAGCGCCCGGGTGCGCATCGACACCCCGCAGGAAGTGGAATACTTCCGCCACGGCGGTATCCTGCACTACGTGCTGCGCCAACTGGCGGCTTGAGTTCTAAAACCTCGTAACCGCCAAGGCGCCAAGAGCGCCAAGGTATCAATGTGAAAACCAGCCTCGTCGGGCAGATCTATACACTGCTTGACGGCATCGTGGAGAATTTTTCCCTGGAAGACGCCCAGCGGGTGAAGAACATCGAGCGCACCACCAATCACGACGTGAAGGCGGTGGAGTATTTCCTCAAGGAGAAGATCGCCGGCAATGCCGAACTCGAGGCGGTCAACGAATTCATCCACTTTGCCTGCACTTCCGAGGACATCAACAACCTGGCCTACGCCCTGATGCTGACCGAGGCGTGCAACCAGTGCCTGCTGCCCTACAGCCAGCAACTCATCGATGCCATCACCGACCTCGCCCACCGCTACGCCGAGGTACCCCTGCTGTCACGCACCCACGGCCAGCCCGCTACGCCCACCACGCTGGGCAAGGAGATGGCCAATACCGCCTACCGGCTGCACCGCCAGCGCGAGCAGATCATCGCCGTGCCCATGCTGGGCAAGATCAACGGCGCCGTGGGCAACTACAACGCCCACCTGATCACCTACCCGGAAGTGGACTGGGAGGCGCATGCGCAACAGTTCATCATCAGCCTGGGACTGGACTGGAACCCCTATACCATCCAGATCGAACCGCACGACTACATCGCCGAGCTGTTCCATGCGGTGAGCCGTTTTAATACCATACTCATCGACTTCAGCCGTGATGTCTGGGGCTATATTTCGGTGGGTTATTTCAAGCAGCGCACCGTTGCCGGCGAGGTGGGTTCCTCCACCATGCCTCACAAAGTGAATCCCATTGATTTCGAAAATGCCGAGGGCAACCTCGGCATCGCCAATGCCCTGTTCGAGCACCTGGCCGGCAAGCTGGCGGTGTCACGCTGGCAGCGCGACCTCAGCGATTCCACCGTACTGCGCAATTTGGGGGTGGGCATCGCCCACTCGGTGATCGCCTTTGAATCCATCCTCAAGGGTGTCGGCAAGCTGGAAGTGAACGAAGCACGCATCGCCGAGGATCTGGATGCCAACTGGGAAGTGCTGGCCGAGGCCATCCAGACGGTAATGCGCCGCCACGGCATCGAGAAGCCCTACGAAAAACTCAAGGAACTGACTCGCGGCCAACGGGTGGACCAGGCGGCCATGCAGGCCTTCGTGGAAGGACTGGCGTTGCCCGAGGAGGCCAAGGCCCGGCTACGAGAATTGACCCCGGCGACCTACATCGGCAACGCGGCGGAACAGGCGAGGAAGGTCTAGCCTTGGCTAGGAGCCTGTCGGACTTAGGACCGCTCTCCCACCGGCGCAGTACGACTGCATGGATGCAGGAGGTAGAGCAACGCATGGAGCAGTTGCCGAGATCAGTCCTAAGTCCGACAGGCTCCTAGATTCTGACATCCTTATTCACCGCAAAGGCGCAAAGGACGCAAAGTCAACCAGATACCGTCTTTGCGACCTTTGCGCCTTTGCGGTGAATATGTTTTTTCTCTACGCCGGCACTTGCGCCAACCGGTGCAGGGCCCAGCGTTCCGATTTCCAGCGCTGCGAGGCGATCCAGCGCGCCAGTTCGCCGGCCCCGATGGGGCGCCGGATCAGAAAGCCCTGTCCCATGTCGCAACCGAGCATCTCCAGCAGGTCCCAGACATCCTCGCTCTCCACCCCCTCGGCAACCACCTTCAGGCCAAGGTTGTGCGCCAGGTCGATGGTGGCGCGGACGATGACCGCATCGTTCTCGTTCTGGTCCATATGGGTGACGAAGGACTTGTCGATCTTGACCGTATCCACGGGCAATTGCTTGAGGTAGGCAAGCGACGAGTAGCCGGTGCCGAAATCATCGATGGAAAGCTTCAGGCCCATGTCGGCGAGTCGGCGCATCACCCGCCGTGCCGTCACCGGGTCGGACATGATGGCGCTCTCGGTCACCTCCAGCGTCAACCACTCGGGATTGATGCCATGGTGCTCGATGAGGCGCTGTACCTTGACGGGCAATTCCTTGTCCTGCAATACCCGCACCGACATGTTCAGACTGAGATGCAGCTCGATACCATCCTGGTGCCAACGTGACCATTGTGTCAGAGCGTTATGGAACACCCACATGGTCAGGTCGCGGATTACTCCACTCTGTTCCGCCAGCGGAATGAATTCGTCGGGCGCAATCTGTCCCAGGGTCGGGTGATTCCAGCGCACAAGGGCCTCGGCGGACGTGATCCGGCCGCTGCGCATATCCACCATGGGTTGATAGCAGAGCTCGAGCTGGTTCTTTTCCACTGCATCCTTGAGCTCACCCACTAATCCGAGCCGGCTGATGCTGTGCTCGTCCTGTTCGGGCTTGTAGAAGGTAAAGCCCAGACCGCCACGCTTGGCGTTGTACATGGCCACATCGGCTCGCTGTAGCAGGGTAGCGGCATCCTCGCCGGATTCGGGGCACATGGCCACACCGATACTGACTCCGACCCGCAGGCATAACTTCTCGATGGTGAATGGTTTTTCCACTACCTCGACGATCTTGCGACACACGGTCTTGGCATGCTTGGCCTGCGTGGCCGGCAGCAATACCGCGAACTCGTCGCCACCGAGGCGAGCGAAGGTATCGGATTTGCGCAGCAGATCACCGATACGCCTGGCGGTCTCCTGCAGCAAGCGGTCTCCGATGTGATGTCCAAGGGTATCGTTGATCTCCTTGAAACGATCCAGGTCCATGAGCAGGAAGGCCATGTTGTTCTGTTCGCGCAGGCTCTGGGCGATGGCATGTTCGAGTCGATCCTGGAGCAACATGCGGTTGGGCAGGCCGGTAAGGGTATCGTGCAGGGCCTGATATTCCAGGGCCGTGGTCTCCGCCAGCACCTCTTCGGAAAAGCGCTGGAAGCGCCGTTCCAGATTCCGCAACTCATCACCTGCCCTGGCTCTCGGCAGCGTCATGCCCATGCGCTGGGCGAAGTCGTCCACCAGGTCGTTAAGCCGCTGGATACGCCGGCTGACCCAGAGCGTGAACAAGGCCACCAACAGCAGAGACAGGATCAGTGTAAGCAGTCGCTGCTGGCGGTCCGTGGCCTGCAGGCTGGCGAGCAAGGAGGTTTTCGCATCCGCTGGACGATAGACCGCCAACTGCAGGCCGCTGGTCCCGCTATCCACATCCAGCGGGTAACGTCCAAGGGCGTCCAGCCCTTCCATGCGCGCACGCCCCGGAGACAGGAGACCCGGGGCGCTGCTGGCCACCACTTTGCCCTCCGGCATCGCCAGCAACGTCACCTGCAGGCCATTGGCGTCGGCAATGCGGGTGGCGGAAAAATACTCCGGGTTGATCGGGCTGGCGAGCACCAGGATACCGAGCAGGCGACCGCCGGCGTCAGAAACAGGATGACTCGCATAGGCCATGGGCTGGGTAGCCAGCAGGGCTACCCCCTGTTGGCGGGGGTGCCACTGAAAACCGCCCCGTGACCAGTCCAACAGCGCCTGGTCCGCCACTGCCCCCTCCTGCCGGTATCCTTCCAGCACGCGTCCAGCGGGGTCCAGCAACAGCGCAACACCCAGGGGCGGGAAGGATTCGGACAGGACCGTTTGCGTCAGCCAGGCGGGCCGCCAGCTCTGCAGGACGGTCCCGCGCCTGGAACTGGCTGTTGAACCAGTCCTGGAAGCGTTGCTGCTGGACACCCTCCAGCAGACTGTAGACCAGTGCGCCGAGCAGCAGGGCGGACAACAGCATCTTGAACAGCAAAGTGGGCGTGTGCCGTATCATCAGCCTGCGCAGGTTTGCCGGGTATCTCATGAACGTGTGCGCTCCTTGTCATACCCCTGGCCGCGCGCTCCGTACTGCCTCGGCCCTGGCGGTTCCGCGGCGCCCCCGCGCCAATGGAATCTCCATGGGGAAACCCTGCGCATCAGCCTTCGATGCAGGGTTTTTTGTGATTTATCATTACACTAAGCGATGTCTATCAGCACTTGCGTCATCACATCATCGCTGGGTATCGGCGTTACCTGAAAAAAGTTGAATTCCCCCTCTGCCGCACGACTTGTCCCGGCTGTCGCGGGACGGCATGATGAAACCGTGTGATTGGAGAGCAGCGTCCATGAATCAAGCCCTTACCAAACCTGCAAGCCTCGCGGAACTCGACCTGGAAGCCCTGCGTATCGGCGCGGATGCACAAGAGATCCGTCTCGAGAGCCGGGCGGACAACCAGCGGCTGGCAGCCGCCCTGGTGGCACAGGCAGTCCGCACCCTGGAAATCTTCAGTCGCGACCTGGAGGCGGAGATCTACGAACAACCCGATTTCCTCGAAGGCATCAAGGCCCTTGCCCTGCGCTCCCGGCATGTACGTATCCGCATCCTGCTACAGGACCCGGGCCGAGTGGTACGTGATGGCCATCGCCTGGTGGAGATGGCGCGCCGGCTGAGCAGCTTCATCGAGATACGCCGGCCCAGCCATGACCATCGCGAGTTCAACGAGGCCTTCATGATCGTGGACAACACCGCCCTGCTGCACCGCCGCCTGGGTGACCGCTACGAGGGCCATGCCTGCTTCAAGCAACCGCTGCGCGCACGCGAACTCGCCAATTTTTTCGAGGAGGTCTGGAAACGTGCCGCGCCCCACCCCGAACTGCAACGCCTGCACTTGTGAGAATGCCATGCAAGCTTTCCTGCACCGCTGGTTGTTGATCCTGCTCCTGCTCCCCGCCTTGGGGCTGGCCGATGATACCCGCATCCAGGTCATAGACCTGCAGGGTCGATCCGCCCAGGAAATGATCCCCCTCATACAACCCCTGCTCGACGAGGGCGATGCCATTACGGGCACCGGCTACCAGTTGATCCTGCGCACCAGGCCGGAAAACCTCGCCCGCATCGAAGCCGTGGTGAAACGTCTCGACCAGGCACCAAAACGCTTGCGCATCACGGTGCACAGGGGTGAACTCGATACGCGGGAACAGTACCGTCATGACATACGGCTGGAACGCAAATCCGACGGCGTTCGACTGGAAGCCGGTGAAGCGTCCAATGGCGGTGGATTGGCGGTTTATGTGCTGGCCCGTCTGCGCGGAGACGGCCAGGTGCAACTGGACATCAGTCCGCACAAAGAGGCCCTGAGTCCCCGTGGCGGGGGCATGGTGGAAACCAGCGCACTGATCACCAGCGTATCCGGGCCTGTCGATACCTGGCTGGAGCTGGGCGGCATCGGCGAGACCCGCAACCAGGACACGCAGGAATACACTCGCAGCCGGCGTACCCGTGACCGTCAGGAGGAACAACTCTGGTTCCGCGTGGAGGTGCTGGACTGAGGCACAGGCCGGTCGCACCCTTCAGGAACCCGCCCCCCATTCTTCCCGTAGCCGCTCCCGGTTGGCCGCCAGCCATTGCAGGGCGATAATGGGCGTGGCGGATTGGATGCCGCCCTTGCTCAGCAACTCCATGGCCCGCGCGCTGGGTACGGCCGTGGCACGGATGTCCTCGTGCTCGGCGGCGATCCCGAACAGGCCACCGCCGCGGGAGCTGTCCACCTTGCCGCAGTACAGGGTGATCTGTTCCGAACTGCCACCGGGACTCACCAGATAGCGGCTGATGAATTCCAGTCGCTCGATGACACAGCCGGCTTCTTCCCGCGCCTCGCGCGTAACCACATCCTCCGCCGTCTCGCCCGGCTCGATGATACCGGCGACGATCTCCCGCACCCAGGCCCCTTCCGGAAGGTCCAGTGCCCCGATGCGAAACTGCTCGATCAGGATCACTTCATCACGCACCGGGTCGTAGGGCAGCACCGCCGCCGCATGACCGCGCTCGAGCAGTTCCCGCACCAGGCTGCCGCTCATGCCGCCGGCATAGAGTCTATGTCGCAGGGTATAGCGTTCCAGCTGGAAGAATCCCCGGTAGACGATTTCCCGCTTGATGATCTCGACCTGTTGTGTGTCCCGTTCCATATTCAGTCGTGTTCCGCATGTTTGTCCCGCTCATCATCACGGGATGGATTTTCCTGTTCCTGGCGCAGGCGGGCAAATTCCAGCAGGCGCGAGGCCACCCGGCCATTGATGGTGTCCAGGGGAAATTCTCCGTGTTCATCGCACTGACCGGCCTCCAGACCGATCAACAAGGCCATGGCCTGGTCCACATGATCGACGGCATACAGGTGGAAACGGCCCGCCTGCACCGCCTGCACCAGGTCCTGTCGCAACATCAGGTTAACCATATTGCTGGCCGGCAGGATGACACCCTGCTCTCCCGTAAGACCGCGGGCAACGCAGATATCGAAAAATCCCTCGATCTTTTCGTTGACGGCGCCCACGGACTGTACTTCGCCGAACTGGTTGACGGAACCGGTAACTCCCAGGTATTGGGCCATGGGCAAGTCCGCAAGTGCAGACAGCAGGGCACACAATTCCCCCAGTGAGGCGCTGTCACCGTCCAGGGGACCGTAGCTCTGTTCGAACACCAGGCTGGCGGTCACCGACAGGGAACGGGTTCGCGCATAACGGGCGCCCACGAACTGGGACAGGATCATCACACCCTTGGAATGCAGGGCGCCGCCCAGTTGCGCCTCGCGCTCGATATCGATGATCTCCCCCTCCCCCAGCCAGGCGGTCGCGGTGATGCGTGACGGCAGGCCGAAGACATAGTCACCCGCCTCTACCACCATCAGGCCATTGACCTGGGCCACCAGTCGCCCTTCCGTGTGAATCATGACATTGTTGCGCAGGATATCCTCATGAAAGCGTTCCCGTACCCGGCTGGCACGTCGCTCCCATTCCTGGATGGACCGTTCCACATGTTCCCGTCGCATGCAGTCTGAGCCGGCCTGACGCGCCCAGTAATCCGTTTCTCGCAGGATATCCGCCAGCACCCCCAGGTTGGTGGTGATGCGTTCGGCATCCTCCACCAGCCTGGCGCCCTCTTCGACCATTCTGGCCACGGCCTCGACCCGCATGGGCAGCAATTCTTCCCGCTCGATGAGACTGGCCAGCATGGTCACATAGGCAGATTGATTGGTGGCATTCCATTCCAGGCGATCGTCGAAATCCACCTGCACCTTGAACAGGCGCAGGAAATCCGCATCCTGTTCGGCCAATTGATAATACAGATCTCGCTCGCCGATCATTACCACCTGTAAGCGCACGGGCAAGGCCATGGGGGCGAAGGCGACCCCTTCGGTGCCGCTGTGCGAACGTTCCGGCTCCAGCCGGCCGGTGGCCAACAGCTGCTTGAAATCCCGCCATAGCTCCATGTCCGTCAGCAGGTTTTCGGCGTCGAGGACGAGGTAGCCACCATTGGCCCGTTGCAGTGCGCCGGCGCGCAGCAGGCGCAGGTCTTCCTGGCCACTGCCCGGCTGGATACGCGGTTCGATGGCACCGAACAGGGAGCTGCGCCCCTTGCCATTCCAGTATTCCAGGGGCGCGCCCTCCGCACCCTCACGGCTAACCAGGAGATGAACCTGGTAGCGGCCGGCTAGTGAGCCGGGGTCGTCCAGCCAGGATTCCAGCTGATCCATGTCCTGCAGCTCCCCGTGCAGGCGTTCCAGCTGTTGCAGGAGATCCCCGGCCAGGGCATCAAGATAGTCCACCAGGGTGGCAATGCCGGCCCAGCGCTCGCGAAGCCCGGCCAGCATGGAACCGATGGCCTGCGCGACCAGTTCCCTTTCGAAGGACTTGAGCGCGTTGGCCAGGTCCGCCAGCCAGGCCTGCATGCTGGCCACGAAGGGGGCGCCGTTGCCGGCCGGCAGGGACAGCCAGCGTGGGGCATAGGGATCCTGAAAATTCCGCACCACGCAGAGATCATCACCGGCGGGTTCGTTGCGGACCCGGCTACGCAGTTCCTGCAACACCAGCTCATGGCGTCCGGAACCCGGTTCACCCATAACGTAGAGGTTATATCCCCTGCGCTGTATACCCAGTCCGAAACACAGGGCCTCGGCGGCACGGGTCTGCAGGTTGAGGCCCCGGGGGACCTGGAGTTCATCGGTGGTGGTGAACCCCAGGCTGTCAGGATCACACTCCCGGCAAAGCTGCCGGGGTGTCAGTACATGATGAGGGTTCATGGCGGGGCGTCGGTACTGTCTCTGGAGGAGGATTCCGCCATGATAACGGAAAGCGCCTCGTCGTTCCCGGTCCGCGTGGAACTTGCTCCTAATGCTATTTCAGTTTGATGGTGCCGTATATCCGTTCACAGCGCATGCGCACGCCTTACGTACGGTATTGATGGCCAGGGAAGCACACGGAATGACACGGAAAACCAATATCCATGGGTTTTCGTTCCGTGTTTTTCCGTGTGCTTCCGTGGCCATGACAATACGTCGATTCCAGGCTAGGCCGGCCCCTCTGGCAGGGTGAAGCAGAAGCGACTGCCCTGCCCCAGGACGGAATCGGCCCAGATTTTCCCGCCATGGCGATGGATGACCCGTTGCACCAGGGCCAGGCCGATCCCGGAACCCTCGAAACCGACATCGCAGTGCAGTTTGTGAAACAGGGTAAAGAGCTTGTTGGCATAGCGCATGTCAAAGCCGATCCCGTTGTCTTCAAGCACGAATACCGTCTCGCTCCCCTGGACCTCGCGGTACAGGCGTACCCGCGGATTTTCGACACGAGCAGTGAACTTCCAGGCATTGTCCACCAGCTGCATCAGCATTTCCTTGAACATATAGCGGTCCGCCAGGACACGCAGATCCACCTCGATATCGCAATAGACTTCATGCTCGTAACGCCAGGATTCCCGCATGCTGGTCACCACTTCTTCCATGAGACGGCTCAGGTTCACGGGGCTGATCATGATCTCGCTGCTGGACACACTACGCAGGTGGCCGAGGTCATCGATTTGTTGCTGCATGCGCTGGCCGGCCTTGTGGATACGGTGGCAATAATCCGCCACCAGGCTGCCTTGATCCAGTTCCTTTATCTCCTCCAGCACCGCCGCGCTGAAACCGCACACGGAACGCAAAGGAGCACGAAGATCGTGATTGATCACATCATAAATGCCATTCAACTCCCGGTAGGCGACACCCAGGTCCGCGCCCAGCTGTGCGATCTCCTGCTCCAGCGCCTCCTGGTTTGATTGCTCACCTGGCCGCTTCCAGGCCATTTCCCTGGCAATGCGGGTGGCATACACCCGCAGAACCGATTGTTGTTCCATGGACAGGCACATTGGCTTGGTATCGAGTATGGAAATCAATCCAGGGCCGTTACTGTAGGGTTCGCCCAGCGGGACGCCGAAATAGCTTTCGATATCCTTCACGGCCAGGTACTCGTCCCGCGGGTAAAGGCTTTGTACCTTTTCCGGTACGTACTGCTGGCGGGCATCCAGCACCGTCTGGCAGGGAGTGCCACTCAGGGAGTATTCGACATTCTCCTGGAATTCACCATCCTGCCAGCACAACAGGGTACGCATGCGGGTACGCGCGGTATCGGCGAACAGGCTGATGGCGACGATACGGGCGCCGTAGTAGGCCGCCAGGTCGCGCACGCAATTCTGGTAGAACTCCGGATCCAGCTGGGCGGAGACGCGCTGGCCCAGGCGCGACAGAACCTCCTGGGTACGGGTATGCTCGGCGGGATCATTAGTGGAAGGAACCGACGGATCGAGGTCCGGATAACCCTTCATGACGACAGCTCCCCGTCAGGGCACTGTCCGGAAAACGCACGGGACCAAATCCCGCGATAAACCGCGATTTTCTGCACAAACCACCTCAGAAATTGTATTGATACGCATGTGCTCACCATGGAAACCTCATGGTGTGCGCAAACTCGAATAGTGCCCACTCCCATGTGGCAAGTCCAGTCCCAAAACCCCTGGCCGGGGCAAGGCGCCCTGAACCGGGCCAGTGAGTACCTCGTGCCCGGGTTCCAGGGAAAAAACGGCCCCACAAGCCCGCGTTTTTCATCCATGTTACAATTGCTGCTTTACGAGCAATTCCCAGGTAATTGATACCAAAATGAAAAATTTCCACAAGGCCTACCTGGATGCCGGCGCGGACATCGTCGAGACCAACACCTTCAACTCCACCGCCACCTCGCTGGCGGACTACGGTCAGCAAGACCTGGTATACGAACTCAATTTTGCCTCCGCCCGGCTGGCGCGCGAGGCCTGTGATGCTGTCGGTTCACCGGATCGCCCCCGTTTCGTTGCCGGCGTGCTCGGCCCGACCAGCAAGACGGCGTCCATATCTCCCGACGTGAACAACCCCGGCTATCGCAATATCAGTTTCGATGCCCTGTGCGACACCTACTACGAGGCCACCAAAGGTCTGGTGGAAGGCGGCGCCGACCTGATTCTCATCGAGACCATCTTCGATACCCTCAATGCCAAGGCCGCGGCCTTTGCCGTGGAAACCTATTTCGAGGACACCGGGAACCGGCTGCCGGTGATGATCTCCGGTACCATCACCGACGCATCCGGCCGCACCCTGTCGGGCCAGACCGTCGAGGCCTTCTTCAATTCACTGCGCCATATCAAGCCGGTATCCCTGGGCTTCAACTGCGCCCTGGGCGCCAAGCAGTTACGCGAGCACATCGAGGAACTGGCCGGCATCGCCGACTGCGCCGTCAATGCCCATCCCAACGCCGGGCTGCCCAATGAATTCGGCGAGTACGACGAATCACCCGAAGCCATGGCCAAGGAGATCGGCGAATGGGCGGCAGCGGGTTTTCTCAATATCATTGGCGGCTGCTGCGGCACTACTCCGGCACACATCAAGGCCATTGCCGAAGCGGTTCAGCCCCATGCCCCGCGCAAGATCCTGCCCCACGACCATACCCTGCGCCTGTCCGGCCTGGAGCCTTGCAATATCCGTGACGACTCCCTGTTTGTAAACGTGGGGGAGCGCACCAACGTCACGGGCTCCGCGGCCTTCAAGCGCCTCGTTCTCAACGGTGAATATGACAAGGCCCTCGACGTGGCGCGCCAGCAGGTGGAAAACGGTGCCCAGATCATTGACATCAACATGGATGAGGGCATGCTCGATGGCCAGGAGGCCATGGTCACTTTCCTGAATCTCATTGCCTCGGAACCGGACATTTCGCGGGTCCCGGTAATGATCGACTCTTCCAAGTGGCCGATCCTGGAGGCCGGTCTCAAATGCATCCAGGGTAAAGGTATCGTCAATTCCATTTCCATGAAGGAAGGCGAGGAAGAGTTCATCCGCCAGGCCAGGCTGTGCCGCAAGTACGGCGCGGCGGTGATCGTGATGGCCTTCGACGAAACCGGACAGGCAGACACCAAGCAACGCAAGGTCGAGATCTGCAGCCGTGCCTACAAGCTTCTCACCGAACAGGTTGGATTCCCGGCGGAAGATATCGTCTTCGACCCCAATATCTTCGCCATTGCCACCGGCATCGATGAACACAATAACTACGGTGTCGATTTCATCGAAGCCGTACATGAAATCAAGCAGAATCTACCTTACGCCAGGATCAGTGGCGGGGTTTCCAATGTATCCTTCTCCTTCCGTGGCAACAACCCCGTTCGTGAAGCCATACATGCCGTTTTCCTCTATCACGCCATCAAGGCCGGCATGGATATGGGCATCGTAAACGCCGGGCAGCTGGGCATTTACGAGGAAATCCCCAAGGAGTTGCGCGACTGCGTGGAGGACGTGGTGCTGAACCGCAAGCCAGACGCAACCGAGCACCTGCTGGACATCGCCGCCAAGTACAAAGGCGACGGCAGCGGCACCGAACGCAAGGAAGACCTGGCCTGGCGCGAGTGGCCCGTCATCAAGCGCCTCGAGCACGCCCTCGTGAAGGGTGTCGACGCCTATGTCGACGAGGACACCGAGGAGGCCCGCCAGGAATATGACCGGCCCATCCAGGTCATCGAAGGCCCGCTAATGGACGGTATGAACGTGGTAGGCGACCTGTTCGGTGCCGGCAAGATGTTCCTGCCCCAGGTGGTGAAATCCGCCCGGGTCATGAAAAAGGCCGTTGCCTACCTCCTTCCCTACATCGAGGCCGGAAAAGACGCCAAATCCAAGGCCAAGGGCCGTATCCTGATGGCCACCGTGAAGGGCGACGTGCACGATATCGGCAAAAACATCGTTGGAGTGGTACTACAGTGCAACAACTTCGAGGTCATCGACATGGGCGTGATGGTGCCGGCCCAGAAGATCCTCGACAAGGCCCGCGAGGAGAAAGTCGACATCATCGGTCTTTCCGGCCTGATCACGCCTTCGCTGGATGAAATGTCCCACATGGCGAAGGAGATGCAGCGCGAGGGCTTCACCATTCCGCTGATGATCGGCGGCGCAACCACTTCCCGGGTGCATACGGCGGTGAAGATCGAGCCCGGTTACCAGGGCGCCACGGTCTACGTGAAGGACGCTTCCCGCGCCGTGGGCGTGGCCCAGAACCTGGTCAGCGAGGACAATGCCAGGACCTTTGTCGCCAAAATAAAAGAAGAGTATGAGTCCGTGCGCGAAATGCACAAGGGCAAGTCCCGCAAGACCGACTGGATCACCCTTGAGGAGGCGCGCGCCAACAAGCCGAAAACTGACTGGAATGACTACAAGCCCACCGCACCCTCGTTCACCGGCACGCGAGTCTTCGACGACTACCCGCTCGAGGAAATCGCGCGCTATATCGACTGGACCCCCTTCTTCAAGGCCTGGGAACTGGCCGGCAGCTATCCAAAGATCCTGGATGACGAAACCGTCGGCGAACATGCCCGCAACCTGTTCGAGGATGCACGAAAAATGCTCCAGAAACTGATCGACGAGAAATGGCTCAAGGCCCGTGCCGTAATCGGGCTCTTTCCCGCCAACCAGGTGAACGATGACGACATCGAACTCTACAGCGATGACCGTCGTGAGCAGGTGCTGACCACACTGCACCACTTGCGCCAGCAGACCCGCAAGCCACCGGGCCGTCCGAACCAGTGCCTTGCTGATTTCGTGGCACCCCGCGAAACCGCGATCAAGGACTTTATGGGCGCCTTCGCAGTCACCGCCGGCATCGGCATCGACGAACATGTCAAACGCTTCGAGGCGGGTCACGATGACTACCAGGCCATCATGCTCAAGGCCCTTGCCGACCGCCTGGCCGAGGCCTTCGCTGAACTCATGCATGAGCGGGTGCGCAAGGAATACTGGGGCTATGCCACCAGCGAGAATCTCGACAACGAACAGCTCGTCAAGGAGGCGTACCAGGGCATCCGTCCGGCTCCGGGTTACCCGGCCTGCCCTGACCACACGGAAAAAGCATTACTGTGGAAGCTCCTCGAACCCGATCAGCGCATCGGACTGCACATCACCGAGTCCTTTGCCATGACTCCCACCGCCGCGGTCAGTGGCTGGTATTTCGGCCATCCCGATGCCAAATATTTCGGGCTTGGCAAGATCAATCGCGACCAGGTGGAAGACTATGCACGGCGCAAGGGCATGAGCCTGGCCGAGACCGAACGTTGGCTGTCACCAAACCTGGGCTATGACCCCGACGAGCAGGAGGAAAGCCGGGCCGCCAGCGCGTAACGACCCGGCAATCACGTGCGGATAATCGGGTAAATTGCAGGCCGGCCTGAGGCTTCGCTACCATGCCGTCATCCTGGTTGCAGTGAGTGTATACGGACATGTCCCGGCTTAAGTATGTCTTTGATGGCACTACGGAGAATTTCCAGCAACTGGTGCTGGACAACTCCAGTAAAGGCCTGGTGCTGGTGAACTTCTGGACTCCGAAGGCAGGCCCCTGTTTCAAGCTCTGGCAAGCGCTCGAGGGACTGAGCGAGGAATACCAGGGACGCTTCCTGCTGGTCAATGTCAATACTGAAGCCCAGCCACGACTGGTGCGAGAAAGCGGGGTTACCAGCGTGCCCACGGTCAAGCTCTTCAGCAAGGGTGCGGTGGTCGAGTCCATCCATGGTGCGCAATCGGAACAATCCCTGCGCAATGTCATCGATAAATATCTTCCCCCGCCGCCCGGCTCCGCCATCACCGCGGCCCTGCAAGCCTATCAGGCCGGCGACCCGGACGAGGCACTGAGCCTGCTGGCGGCGGCCAGCAGTGACAATCCACGCGACATGAACCTGCACACCATGACCATAAAGCTGTTGTTTCGCGAACACCGCTTCGAGA
>JAIVHA010000191.1 GCA_020201295.1 Lysobacteraceae bacterium
GTTTTGGGATCTACATTGCGCACATCGTTGATCTCGAAACGGCGTGAGATAAGTGTCTGGATCGCGACCTTGCTCTGGCGGGTGATACCGGGCTCGTTCTCGAGAGACTCCAGCACCGAGAACACCTTGCTGTATTCCAGGTACAGGGGCGTCAGGCGCAGGATGACCAGGGTGAAAAAGGCGATCAGCCCCAACACGATGATCCAGCCAATGGCGGTCATGCCCCGTTGTTTTTGCAAGCCCTTCATATCGATCCCCTCGCTCGTCATTGAATGCCGTTACCGATCCGGTCCCAGGCCACACCGCCGCCGGCGGAATCCCAGTTCATCCAGATCAGGAAGGCCCGGCCCACCAGGTTTTCTTCCGGTACCGTACCCCAGAAACGGCTGTCATTACTATTGTCCCGGTTGTCACCCATCACAAAATAGTGACCTTCCGGCACCCGGTATTCCCCATCCAGGGTGGGTTTACGTGCCTCCACCAGGATCTGGTGCTGCGTTTCACCCAACTGCTCCAGCCGCAGGCTGGCGCCCGAGGCCGACAGCCCGGAGCCGGTGCCAATATAACTGCCCACCGGCTGTTGGTCGATCTTCTCACCATTGATATACAACTGCTTGTCACGGTACTCCACGTGATCCCCGGGCACGCCGATGACGCGCTTGATGTAGTCGGTGCGCGGGTCCATGGGGTAGCGGAACACGGCCACGTCACCCCGCTGCGGGGAACCGACCTTGATGACCTTGGTATTCAGCACCGGCAGGCGAATGCCATAGGCATACTTGTTGACCAGGATGAAATCGCCCACCAGCAGGGTCGGCATCATGGAGCCGGAGGGGATGCGGAAGGGCTCCACCAGGAAGGAGCGCAGCAGCAGCACGGCCAGGATGACGGGGAAGAAGGACTTGGCGTATTCCACCAGTGTCGGCTCCTTCAGCGCAGCCCGCCACTGCGCCTCGTCCACGCCGCCCGCTTCCAGCTTCGCGGCCGCCACACGCCGCCGCGGCGCCCACCACCAGGCGTCCAGCGCCCACAGGATGCCGGTGAGGAAGGTGGCCGCCACCAGCAGGGTTGGAAAATCCAGATTCATAAGCGATTCCCGTTCAAATTTCTGAAATCATTCACCGCAAAGGCGCAAAGATCGCAAAGCAATCCTTGAACCTGGGAGCCTGTCGGACTTAGGACTGATCTACTGCGCCGGTGGGAGAGCGGTCCATTTTTCCGATCCTTTTCGTCGAATAGCTACGGCTATTCTCCTCAAACGATCGAAAAACTGTCCTCGCTCTCACACCTTGCTCGCTACGATCGCCTAAGTCCGACAGGCTCCTAGGAACCAAAGTATTTGGTCTTGCATAGTTTCCCGCCAAATGCGCAGGTGTCTACCCAAAAACAAAACATTTCTTTTCTTTGCGTCCTTTGCGCCTTTGCGGTGAATGGATCTTTTCAATACCCGCAAAAAAAACCACAACTACCTATTTCTTGCCCACGTGCAGCACGGCGAAGAAGGCCTCCTGGGGAATTTCCACCTTGCCGAACTGCTTCATGCGTTTCTTGCCCGCCTTCTGTTTCTCCAGCAGCTTGCGCTTGCGGCTCGCGTCGCCACCGTAGCACTTGGCGGTGACGTTCTTGCGCAACGCCTTGACGGTGGTACGGGCGATGACATGGGAGCCGATGGCGGCCTGGATGGCCACATCGAACATCTGGCGCGGGATGATCTCGCGCATCTTCTCCGCCAGGTCCCGGCCCCGCGTCTGGGCGAATTCACGGTGCACGATGATGGCCAGGGCATCCACCTTCTCGCCATTGATGAGTACGTCCAGCTTCACCATGGCCCCGGTCTGGAAACGCTCGAAACTGTAGTCGAAGGAGGCATAGCCGCGGCTGACGGACTTGAGACGGTCGAAGAAATCCAGCACCACCTCGCTCAGCGGCAATTCGTAACTCAGCGCCACCTGGTTGCCCAGGTACTGCAGCTTGCGCTGCACGCCGCGCTTCTCGGTGCAAAGGGTGATGACGGCGCCGAGGTAGGTCTGCGGCACCAGGATGTTGGCCAGGATGATGGGCTCGCGGATCTCGGCGATCAGGTTTTCCGGCGGCAGGTTGGACGGGTTGTCGATCAGCAGCTGCTCACCCTTGGTGGTGATGATCTCATAGACCACCGTGGGCGCGGTGGTGATCATGTCCAGGTCGTATTCCCGCTCCAGGCGCTCCTGGACGATCTCCATGTGCAACATGCCAAGAAATCCACAGCGAAAACCGAAGCCCAGCGCCGAGGAGGTCTCGGGCTCGAAATGCAGGGCGGCATCGTTCAGGCGCAACTTCTGCAAGGCCTCGCGCAGGTTCTCGTAGTCCTCGGCATTGATGGGAAACAGTCCGGCGAACACCCGCGGCTGCACCTTCTTAAAACCGGGCAGCATCTTGTCCGCGGGCCGGTCGGCATTGGTGAGGGTGTCGCCCACCGGAGCGCCGTCGATCTCCTTGATGGCGGAGATCACGTAGCCCACGTCACCGGCATGCAGGGCGGGCAGATCCTTGCGCTTGGGAGTGAACACGCCCACCTTGTCCACCTGGTAGACGCGCCCGGTGGACATCACCTGCATGCGCGTGCGGGCCGCCAGGGTGCCCTGCATGACCCGCACCAGGGAGATCACGCCCACGTAGCTGTCGAACCAGGAGTCGATGATCAGGGCCTGCAGCGGTGCATCCACGTCACCCACGGGAGGCGGGATGCGCTTGACCAGTTCCTCGAGCAGATCCTCGATACCCACGCCGGTCTTGGCGCTGACCCGCACGGCATCCCTGGCCTCGATGCCGATGATCTCCTCGATTTCGTGCATTACCCGCTCCGGCTCCGCCGAGGGCAGGTCGATCTTGTTGAGCACCGGCAGCACCTCCAGGCCCTGCTCGATGGCGGTGTAGCAGTTGGCGACGCTCTGGGCCTCCACACCCTGGGCGGCGTCCACCACCAGCAGCGCCCCTTCGCAGGCGGCCAGGGAACGGGACACCTCGTAGGAAAAATCCACGTGTCCGGGGGTATCGATGAAGTTCAGCTCGTAGACCTTGCCGTCCCGGGCCTGGTAGTCCAGGGAGACGCTCTGCGCCTTGATGGTGATGCCGCGCTCCTTCTCCAGGTCCATGGAGTCCAGCACCTGTTCCGACATCTCGCGGTCGGTCAGGCCACCGCAGACGCGGATGAAGCGGTCGGCGATGGTGGACTTGCCGTGGTCGATGTGGGCGATGATGGAGAAGTTGCGAATGCGGCTGAGATCAGACATGCGCGTGCTCCGTGACTGCCGGGGCGGGCGCCCGCAGGCACGCAAATGGCTTGTACTGGTTGGCTGGAAGCACGCTATTGCACCGTAGGCATTCAAGGGGACCCGCGACCGTTGGCCAGGGCCACGGTCCAGGAGTTGCAAAATCAGGGAGTTGCACGTTCAGAGTTGGCTGCGTATTTTCTGGTTAAACAGCAGCTTAGTATACAGGCTCAGGCCTGTCCGAGGTAGTGCCGCAGGGCCTGCTCGTCGAGAAAATAATGGCAGATCTCTCGTTCCCCGGCAGCCAGCACCGGTACCAGCTGGTCATAACGGGTCCGTAGCGCCGGATCCGCGTCCACATCCAGGACCTCGTATTCGAAGCCCAGCTCGGGCCGCAGGGTCTCCAGGCGCGCCAGCAGGTCCTCGCACAGGTGGCAATAAAGCCGACTGTAGACGGTGAGTTTCATGGGCGGTATCGCAGGTGTATGCCACCGTCAAATCTGTAGGAGCGGCTTTAGCCGCGAATTGCCACGGCATGTGGCTTCGCGGCTAAAGCCGCTCCTACGTGTCCCACACGGTTGTGCGAGCGGTATGTTGCCGACCGCCCGCCCCGCCGGCTACTCCTTGGCCGGCACCTTGAGAGCCAGGAAAGTGGGGCCGCCACGGCGCTGCACCAGCACCGGCACCGTACGCCCGGCGGGCAGGTCCTTGGCCATCTGCTCGAAATCGCTGGCGCTCTTCACCGGTTCGCTGTTGATGCGCAGGATCACATCGCCCTGGCGAATACCGGCCTCGGCGGCGGCACCCCGCTCCACCAGTTCCACCAGTACGCCTTCCTGGTCCAGCTCCATCTCCTGGCGCTGCCGGTCGGTCAGGTCGCTGACCGAGATCCCCAGACGGCTGGTCTTGGTGGGTTTGGCCGGCTGGTTGGAGGCCACCTGAACGTCGTCTTCCGGCAATTCGCCGAGCTCGACCCGCAAACGGGTCTGCTTGCCCTCGCGCATGACCAGCACCGGCACCTTCTCACCCACCGGGGTGCGGCCCACGATGGGCGGCAGGTCGGTGGAGCTGACCACTTCACGGTTGTTGAACTCCAGGATGACATCACCCACGCGCAGGCCACTGGCCTGTGCCGGACTCTCGGGCAGTACGCGGGAGACCAGCGCCCCCGTGGGCTTCTTCATACCGAAGGATTCGGCCAGGTCGCGGGTCACGTCCTGGATGATGACCCCCAGCCAGCCGCGGCTGACGCGGCCCGTTTCCCGAAGCTGTTGCGCCACATCCATGGCCACTTCGATGGGGATGGCGAAGGACAGGCCCATGAAGCCACCGGTGCGGCTGTAGATCTGGGAGTTCACCCCCACCACTTCGCCGTCGAGGTTGTAGAGCGGGCCGCCGGAGTTGCCGGGGTTGATGGCCACGTCGGTCTGGATGAAGGGGACATAGTTCTCACGCGGCAGGCTGCGGCCCTTGGCGCTGACGATGCCCGCGGTGGCGGAATAATCGAAACCGAAGGGCGAACCGATGGCCAGCACCCAAGAGCCCACTTCCAGATCTTCGCTCTTGCTGATGCGGGCCACCGGCAGGTTGTCGGCGTCGATCTTCAGCACGGCCACGTCACTGCGCTCGTCCAGCCCGATGACTTCCGCGATCAGCTCGCGGCGGTCACTGAGGCGTACGATGATTTCCTCGGCGTCCTTGACCACGTGGTTGTTGGTAAGAATATAACCATCGGCGGATACGATCAGACCGGAGCCCAGGGAGCGGGCCTCCCGTTCCAGCGGCCCGTTGCCGGGCGCCCCTGGCA
The DNA here is from genome assembly GCA_020201295.1 of Lysobacteraceae bacterium. Lineage (GTDB taxonomy): Bacteria > Pseudomonadota > Gammaproteobacteria > DSM-19610 > DSM-19610 > JAIVHA01. The sequence continues at coordinate 5,059 of JAIVHA010000191.1, forward strand.
CCCCGGGGCCGCCCTCGCCGAAGAAGTGGCGGAACAGGTCACCCAGCGGACCCTTCATGTCGGGGATCTGCAGTCCTTCCGGCAGCCCCGGATGACGCCCGGCGGCAACCTTCTGGGTGGTACTGATGTTTACCAC
>JAIVHA010000192.1 GCA_020201295.1 Lysobacteraceae bacterium
GCCTCAGGCTGCTCCTCGATGCTTTGTACTGCACGATTTATTTCAGACAGAAAATCAAATCCCAGATTTTGCACACGGTGCTCATAGTAGCGCGCTGCCTGCGACATCTCCCACTCCGCAGGAGGAAGAAAACGCGCCCGCATTATTTGAGCTTCGAACGAGCTTCTTTAAATACCTTCTCAGCGGATTTTGAAGTGAGCTTCCCGGCCCGATAATCCTGATATCGCTGCTCTGCAACATTAAGCCAGGCAGCCTCAGAATCTACATCATCACCAGTATCCAGAGACCGAATCAGTCCTTGAATCAGGCGAGAACGATCCTCAGACGATAGCTGAGCAATACGATCTTCGATGTCCTTAAGATTTGCGGCCATTGTTTCTCTCCACCGTAACTGGCTATACGATATTCCGAACAGTCAGCCAATTCAATGAGGCTCGCATCCCTGTGTATTTAATGACTTATAACGATTAAGTTGAACTGCGCTGATTTTTAGCGTCGGTTCGAATGATTGGTTATGCCGCAGACTCCTGGCGGATATCCCAACCCGGAAAGACAATAACTGCGGGATGGCACTTAAGCGCCCTGGCAAGAATCTTTGCCCTCTCCACTCCCAAGTTGACCCGATCATTTTCAATGGCAGAGATGGTGGATTGAGGAATGCCCGTTAGCTCAGACAGCTCGTTCTGGCTCATTTCCTGTAATTCACGAAGAATCCGCACCGACTCCCCGACAGTGACATCCACCAACTTCTTTGCTTTTCGATAATCTTTCATCCTACTTCCTCCGATAGTCGTGCGGAGTCACGTTAATCACCTGAACTAAAACAAGATCCTTCTCGATTTTGTAGATGACGCGATACTGAATGTTTAGACGGGATGAACGATGCCCTTTCCATTCACCACGAAGAGCCTCATCCCTAAAGCCTTTAACTTGCCTCAACCCATCAGGGCCACTTATCAATATGATATCTTTCCATTTTTCATATCGCTTGAGTACGTCGATTGGCAGCGACTCAAGCTGCTTTACGGCCTTCCTGTGCTCGTATATCTCCCACATACATTAGTTAGTATATATACGCAATATGGTATGTCAACCCTGTGGCATAACTATAATTAGGGCGCCGAAAAGCGCCATTGAAAACAGCGTATTTGGGCTCCATAATTATCCCGCCCCAGCAGAAACCGAGGACTTGGCTTCCTGATAGGGCGCCTAATGAAAAATGCAAATGGAGCATGGAGGCTCGCATGAACACACCCTGTCTGCTCGACCGGGTACGTGCTGCGATTCGGGTCCGGCACTACAGCTGGCGTACTGATGATGCCTGTGTGCATTGGGTCCGCCGTTTCATTACTTTTTCTGTCGTGCATCACCCTGGACATGGGCGCGCGGTGTACGGCTTGTCTGTTTCTCCGTACATGGATGCCGGCCTGCGCCGGCATGACGGTCGCGTGGCTTCAAGCGGCCTTGCCCGGATATTGAGGGGAAGAATCGCGCATGCCCCCCACAAAATCAACCACTGACAGCAGGGATATGACCTTTGCCGCGCCTTTTCCCCAGCCCTAGCCTCGCTCGATGATCTCCACCGCATTCCCGTCGGGATCGCGACAGAACAGCGCGCGCCGTCCCGAGCGGCTCAGGGTGTGGGCGATGCCGGCTGCCTGCAGTGCCTGTAGTACAGGTTCCATTTGCGCCACGGTCAGGGCAAAGTGCCGGTCGCGGCCGCCGTGCGCGGGACGCCCTTCGACGGGATCGGGGTTGGGCAGTTCCAGCAGGTGGATCTGGGCCTCGCCCAGTTGCAGCCAGGCGCCGGGGTAGCCGAGGTCGGGACGTCGGTCGTCGGTCTCCAGGCCGAGTACGCCGCGGTAGAAATCCAGGGCACGTTCGGTGTCGGATACGAGGACGCTTACATGGTGCAGTTGCACAACGGGTTTCATGTTCACACTCCTCCGCGCCGGCGCGCGCTGATGAAGGCGGCAGTGACGATCAGCGCGCCGCCGATCCATTCCTGGCGGTGGACCATTTCTTCGGCCAGCCACCAGGCCGACAGGGCCCCGACCACCAGTTCCACCGGCAGGATGATGGCCGAGCGCTGCACCGGCAGGCGGCTGACGCCGTAGAGCGTCTTCACCCCCAGTGATACCTGCTCCAGGCGCCGGGCCAGTACATTGGTAAGGGCAAAGGCGAAACCCGAGGACAGGGCCAGCCAGTCGGCCGGCTCCTGGGGCCAGGGCCAGCCCAGGGTGGGGTTCCACAGCATGACCAGGGCACCCGTCAGGGCCAGCGCCATCAAAAAGACACTGCCGCGCTGCAAGCGCTCTCCCAGCAGCAGCCGCGCCAGTAGCAGCGACCAGAGCGGTGACAGGAAGAACAACAGCAGCACCCGCACCACGGTGCCGTCCAGCATGGCGAGGATGAAGGATACATTGAGCCAGCCGGAGGCCAGTGCCATGAGGTACAGCCAGGGGCCTGCCGGCAACCCGCCGCGCGCCATGCGCCAGAGCACGGGCAGACCGGTAAGCAGGGCCGCGGCATAGGCCGCCAGGGATACCCACAGACCATCGAGGCCCGCCGTTTCCAGCAGCCGCAAAGGGTACCAGACCAGGCCCCACAGGGTCGCGGACAGCAGCAGGCTCAGGACCGCGAAGGTATGTTCGTCAGGTTTGGATGCCCCCATGGGATGCCGTATACTGCCGCCTCGTTTTTGCTTGCCCCGCATGGTAATCGCTCGGGGGGCACAGCCGCCACCGCCACTGGATCCCTAGATCGCAATGAATCCCCGCCTCAGCCGCCTGCAGCCCTACCCCTTCGAGCGCCTGAACCAGCTCAAGGCCGGCGTCACCCCGCCCGCGGACCTCACCCACATCGCCCTGTCCATCGGCGAGCCGCGCCACCCCACCCCGGCGCTGATCACCGAGGCCCTGATGGAACACCTGCACGGCCTGTCGGTGTACCCCACCACCCGTGGTGGCGATGCCCTGCGCGGCCGGGGCCGAGCCGGTGTTCCTCAACACGGTGGCAGAGAATGGCTGCCGGCCTGACTTCGACGCCGTGACCCCCGAGCAGTGGCGCCGCTGCCAGCTCCTGTATATCTGTTCACCCGGCAACCCCACCGGCGCCGTGCTCGACCTGGAGACCCTGCAAAAACTCATCCGGCTTGCCGACGCGCATGACTTCGTCATCGCCTCCGACGAATGCTATTCCGAGATCTACCAGGACGAGGACCGGCCACCACCCGGCCTGCTGCAGGCCGCCGCCACCATGGGCCGCCATGATTACCGCCGCTGCGTGGTGTTCCACAGCCTGTCCAAGCGCTCCAACGCCCCCGGCCTGCGCTCGGGCTTCGTGGCCGGGGATGCGGACATCCTCAAGAACTTCCTGCTGTACCGCACCTACCACGGTTGCGCCATGTCGCTGGCCGTGCAGGCCGCCAGCGAGAAGGCCTGGCAGGACGAGGCCCATGTACGGGCCAACCGCGACGCCTACCGGGAGAAGTTCGCCGCCGTGCTGGAGATCCTGCAGCCGGTGCTGCCGATGAGCGCGCCACCGGCCAGCTTCTATCTCTGGCCCGAGGTGCCGGGCAGCGACACGGAATTCGCCCGCGAGCTGTTTGCGCGCGAGCATGTCACCGTACTGCCCGGCAGCTTCCTGTCGCGCGATACCGATAGCGGCAACCCCGGGGCCAGCCATGTGCGCATGGCCCTGGTGGCGCCGCTGGAGGATTGCATCGAGGCCGCGCGCCGCATCCGCCGCTTCGTCGAGACCCGCCAGGCATGACGCCCCCACCCTGTAGGAGCGGCCTTCGGCCGCGAACCGTCCGTGGTGCTACCAGACCTTCGCGGGCAGAGCCCGCTCCTACAGGGTACGCCGTCACCGTGCAGCCAGGACGACCGACGGGATAGGTATTTCCACGCCGTCCCCCTATAATCCCCCGGCAGAATTTTCATGCATTCCAAGGAGAACCCCATGTCCGACATCCAGCCCATCATCGAAGAGGCCTTCGAGCGCCGCGCCGACATCACCCCCCGCTCCGTCGAGCCCCTGGTGAAGGAAGCCACCCTGGAGGCCATGCGCCTGCTGGATGCCGGCCAGGCCCGCGTGGCGGAGAAGCAGGATGGCAAGTGGATGGTCAACGAATGGCTGAAGAAGGCCGTGTTGCTGTCCTTCCGCATCGAGGACAACGAGTTCATGAAGGGCGGCTTCACCAATTACTACGACAAGGTGCCCTCCAAGTACGCCGACTTCAACTCGCGTGATTTCCGCGAGGGCGGCGTGCGCGTGGTGCCGCCGGCCACGGCGCGGCGCGGTTCCTACATCGCCCCCGGCGTGGTGCTCATGCCCTCCTACGTGAACATCGGCGCCTATGTGGATTCCGGCACCATGGTGGACACCTGGGCCACGGTGGGTTCCTGCGCCCAGATCGGCAAGAACGTGCACCTGTCCGGCGGTGTCGGTATCGGCGGCGTGCTGGAGCCGCTGCAGGCCGCGCCCACCATCATCGAGGACAACTGCTTCATCGGTGCCCGCTCCGAGGTGGTGGAAGGCGTGATCGTGGAGGAAGGCTCGGTGATCTCCATGGGCGTGTACATCGGCCAGAGCACCAAGATCTACGACCGCGAGACCGGCGAGGTGATCTACGGCCGCGTACCCGCCGGCTCGGTGGTGGTATCCGGCAACCTGCCTTCCAAGGACGGCAAGTACAGCCTCTACTGCGCCGTGATCGTCAAGAAGGTGGACGAGAAGACTCGCGGCAAGGTGGGCATCAACGAGCTGCTGCGGGATATCTGAAAACCTTTTCACCGCAAAGGCGCAAAGGGCGCAAAGAATATCAAAGGAAGGTCCGATTAACCCGTCATTCCGGCGCATGCCGGAATGACGAAAACAGGCTTGATCGGATGTTCCCAAAATATTCATCACGATTTTCTTTGCGCCCTTTGCGCCTTTGCGGTGAACCTATAACCCCATGACCACCCTCTACGGCATCAAGAACTGCGACACGGTAAAGAAGGCCCGCGCCTGGCTGGATGGACATGGCGTGGACTACCGTTTTCATGATTTTCGCACCGATGGCCTGGACGAGAAACAGCTGCGCGCCTGGGTGCGCGAACTGGGCTGGGAGACCTTGCTCAACCGCCGCGGCACCACCTGGCGCAAGCTGCCGGAGAAGACCCGCGAGGGCATCGGCGAGGCCGGCGCCATCAAGGTCATGCTGGCGGAGCCGGCCATTATCAAGCGGCCGGTGCTGGACCTGGGCAAGGAACGTAGGGTGGGCTTCAAGGCAGAGGAATACGCGAATATATGGCGACAGACTTGAGTCTGTCCCCGTCCTTGTAGGAGCGGCCTTGGCCGCGAAGAAGTATCCTTGCACCGCATGCCGGTTCGCGGCCAAGGCCGCTCCTACAAAAAACACGACAGCGGATCCACTCGCAAAACAGGTACAATCCCCACCATGTCCGACACCCTCGCCCTCGCCAAGGACCTGATCGCCCGCGCCTCCGTAACCCCGGAGGATGCCGGCTGCCAGGACACCATGATCCGCCGCCTGGAGGCCATCGGCTTCCGGGTCGAGCGACTACGCTTCGGCGCAGTGGACAACTTCTGGACGCGGCGCGGCGACCAGGCGCCATTACTGGCCTTTGCCGGCCACACCGACGTGGTCCCCACCGGCCCCCTCGACCGCTGGCAGTCCGACCCCTTCACCCCCACGGAGCGCGACGGCATGCTCTACGGCCGCGGCGCCGCCGACATGAAGGGCAGCCTGGCCGCCATGGTGACCGCCTGCGAACGCTTCGTGGCCGCACATCCCAACCATCAAGGCTCCATCGCCTTCCTCATCACCAGCGACGAGGAAGGCCCCTCCATGGACGGCACCGTCAAGGTGGTGGAATGGCTGGAGGCCCGTAACGAGAAGATCGACTGGTGCCTGGTCGGTGAACCCTCCAGCAACCGGGTGCTCGGTGATGTCATCAAGAACGGCCGACGCGGTTCCCTGGGCGGCAAGCTGCGCGTGCTCGGCAAGCAGGGCCATGTGGCCTACCCGCACCTGGCCGACAACCCCGTGCACCGCCTGGCGCCGGCGCTGGCCGAGCTGTGCGCCCTGGAATGGGACGTGGGCAACGAACATTTCCCGCCCACCAACCTGCAGATCTCCAATATCCATGCCGGCACCGGCGCCGACAACGTCATCCCCGGCGAGGTGGAGGTCTGGTTCAACCTGCGCTTCTCCTCCGAACAGACCGAGGCCGGCATCCGCGCGCGTATCGAGGAACTGCTCGATAGTCATGGCCTGCGCTATGAACTACAGTGGAAGCTGTCGGGCCATCCCTTCCTGACCCCGGCGGGCGAACTGGTGGAGGCGGTGCGTGGCGCCATCCAGGAGGTGTGCGGCATCGAGACGGAACTGTCCACCAGCGGCGGCACTTCAGATGGCCGCTTTATCGCCCCCACCGGTGCCCAGGTGGTGGAACTGGGGCCACTCAACGCCACCATTCACCAGATCGACGAATGTGTCGCCAGCGCGGATCTCGATCGCCTGTCGGCCATCTACGAAGGCATGCTGACGCGGTTGCTGGCGCGCGGTTGACCCGACCGGTGGCGGGGTCGACAATACCCGGCAGGGGGAGTATCGACCACCAATGACAAAATCAACCATCCATTCGTTCTGGGCCATCGCCCTGTTCGCGCTGCTGCTGAACGGCTGTTCCATGGGCCAGATGGTGGCACGCACCTCTGTGACCATGCTCGACGGTGGTGTCGAGGCGCTGAATCACGAGCCCGACTACGAACTGGCCCGCGAGGCCATCCCCGCCAACCTCAAGCTCCTGGAAGGTCTGATCTACAAGGATCCGGGCAACCTCGCCCTGCGCCTGTACACCGCCCAGGGTTTCTACGGCTACGCCTTCGGCTTCATCGAACTGGACGATCCCAGGCGGGCTGCGGAACTCTACCGCCGGGGCTATGAGCACGGACGCGAGGGCCTGCGCCGCCTGGGGGTCGATCTCGAGCTGGAAAGCGCCTCTCCCGACGCCATCCGCGCCGCCGTGGCCTCACTGGGTGCCGACGCCGTGCCATTGCTGTTCTGGACCGCCTCCAACTGGGCCAAGCGCATCGATCTCGACCGCACCGATCCCGCCATGATCGCCCAGCTATCCAGTACCGCGGCCCTCATGGAGCGGGTAATGGAGCTCGAGCCCGCCTATCACCATGCCAGCCCCGACCTGTTCTTCGCCGTCTACTACGGCAGCCGCGCCCCCATGTTCGGTGGCGACTATGACCGTTCGGCTGCCCACTTCGCCCGTGCCAACGAATTGAACTCGGACCGCCTGTTGCTGGTCGATGTATTGTACGCGGAATACCTGGCGCGCCAGCGGCTCGACCAGGAAGCCTTCCATCAGCGCCTGACGCGGGTACTCGAGGCCCCGGCGGGCCTGTTGCCGGAAATGGAACTGGCCAATGCCATCGCCAAGCGTCGCGCCGCCTGGCTGCTGGAAAAAGAACAGGAGTGGTTCTGATGAATGAATGCCTTCACCCGGTGCGGGTCACAAACCCGCACCATACCCCTGTAGGAGCGGGCTCTGCCCGCGAATGCTCGTCATTACCCACCGAAATACGCCCAGGCAATCCTCCCGTAGAAACGGGCTCGGCGCGCGAACATTCGCGGCCAAGGCCGCTCCTACGGGGGGGCATTGGTAATGTCTGGCTGCGCGCAAGACTGCTGGCCTTGTGCCTGCTGCTGCTCGCCACCAGCGCCCAAGCCAAACCCGAACACGAACTCAAGTTCGCCACCCTGGCGCCGTCCGGCTCCACCTGGATGGTGTTGCTGGAGGAATGGGCCACCGAGGTGCGCGAGCGTAGCGAAGGACGGCTTGTCTTCAAGTTCTATCCCGGCGGCATCCAAGGTGACGAGCCCGATGTTCTGAAGAAGATGCGCTTCGGCCAGGCAACCGGTGGCAAGCGTGGATGCCCTCAAGTCGCGCCGCGTCTGGCTGTGGCAGGGTGACCCGCTGGGCCGCGCCTTCTTCAATGCCAGCGGGGTTTCCCCCGTGCCCCTGTCCATCATCGACGTATTCACCAGCCTGTCCACCGGCCTCATCGACACGGTGTACAGCACACCCCTGGCTTCCATCGCCCTGCAATGGTTCACCAAGACCGACTATGTCTCGGAGACGCCCCTGACCAACGCCATGGGCGCCCTGGTGGTCAGCAAGCGCTTTTATGATCGTCTGCCAAAGGATTTGCAGCTGCTGTTGCGGGAGACCGGCCAGGAGACCGGCCAACGCCTGATCGAGGCCAGTCGTATCGATAATGACAAAAGCATGGTCGAACTGCGCAGGCGCGGCTTGACGGTGGTGGCGGCCAGCGAGGGCATGCGTGAAGCGGAACTGCGCGCCATCTCCGATCGCGCCGCGCGCGAACTCATGGACAGCGGCTACATCCCCGAAGCCCTGATCGAGGAAACCCGTCGCCTGATCGACAAGCAGCGGGCCCAGGCCGCCGCGGACTCCGTCGCGGCACCCTGAACTTGGCGCTACTGGCCGACATCCAGGCCCGGCTGCTGCGTATGGAACGCTGGCTTGGCGGCACCTGCCTGCTGCTGTTGCTGATCCTCGCCCTGACCCAGATCGTCGCCCGCAACCTGTTCTCCATCGGCCTGCCCATGGCCGATACCCTGACCCGTTACCTGGTGCTCTACGTCACCTTCTTCGGTGCCATCCTGGCCATTCATGGGCAGCGCCACATCAGCCTCGACGTGCTGTGCGTCTGGCTTGGGGAATGTTGGCGCGACCGCCTCCATCGCCCCCTGCACTTCATTGGTGCCCTGGTCACCGCCCTGCTGTGCCAGGCGGCCTGGGCGTACTGGTGGGACGAATGGACCTACGTCGCCGACGATGAACGCTGGATGACCTTGCTGGCGCTCATCCTGCCCGTGGGCTTCGGTCTGCTGAGTCTGCATTTCCTGCTCGCCGGTCTGATCGGCAAGCCGGCGGCGGAGCCAGGCCCCCCGTGACGATCATGCTGGTCCTCGGCCTGGTCCTGCTGGCCCTGCTCGGCCTCCCCCTGTTCGTGGTGCTGGGTGCCGGCAGCCTGCTGGCGGCCCATTCCGCCGAGCTGGTGCCGGCGGTGCTCATCATCGAGATCAGCCGCCTGGCGGCCTCGCCAAATCTCACCGCCATCCCCCTGTTCACCTTCGCCGGGGTGGTGCTGGCGGCGGGCGGCGCGGCCCAGCGGCTGGTACGCCTGTTCAATGGTCTGCTGGGCTGGCTGCCCGGGGGCATCGCCGCCGTCGCCCTGGTGGCCTGCGCCTTCTTCACCTCCTTCTCGGGTGCCTCCGGCGTCACCATCCTGGCCCTGGGCGGGCTGTTGCTGCCCATGCTCAGCCGCGCCGGCTACCCGGAGCGCTTTTCCCTGGGCCTGCTCACCTCCTCCGGCTCGCTGGGCCTCCTGTTCCCCCCCAGCCTGGCGATCCTGCTCTATGGCATCGTCGCCGGGGTCAACATCGACGAACTGTTCCTGGCCGGCCTGCTGCCGGGCCTGCTGTTGCTGGTGATCCTGGTCCTCTACAGCGGCCTCATCGGCAAGTTCGCCGGCGTGCCACGCCAGGACTTTTCCTGGCCCGAGGCGCGCCAGGCGCTGCGCATGGGCATCTGGGATCTGCTGTTGCCCGTGCTGGTGGTAATCGGCATTTTCGGCGGCTTCGTCACCATCAGCGAGGCCGCCGCCTGCACCGGCCTCTATGTACTGATCCTGGAGGCCTTCATCCACCGCACCCTGGACCTGCGCCGGCAACTGATGGAACTGCTGTCGGAGACCACCCTGCTGGTGGGCAGTATCCTCATCATCCTGGGCGTGGCCATGGGGCTCACCAACCTGCTCATCGACGCCCAGCTGCCCACGAAGATACTCGAGTGGATGGAAGGCAGCGTGGACAGCAAACTCAAGTTCCTGCTGTTGCTGAACCTCTTTCTGCTCATCGTCGGCGCTACCATGGACATCTTCTCCGCCACGGTGGTGGTAGTGCCCTTGATCCTGCCCCTGGCGCTGCTCTACGGCGTCGACCCCGTGCATCTCGGCATCCTGTTCCTCGCCAACATGGAGATCGGCTACAGCACGCCACCGGTGGGGCTGAACCTGTACATTGCCATGCAGCGCTTCCGCCGCTCCATTCTCACCCTGTTCCGCTCCGTGCTGCCATTTTTGGGCCTGATGCTGCTGTGGCTGGGCCTGGTTACCTATGTACCCTTCCTCAGTCTGTGGTGGAAAAATGGATGAATGGCCACGGAAACACACGGAAGCACACGGAAAAAACACCAGGAATATTTTCGTATAGCCGATTGAACGTCATCGCTCCTCGCAATGACAGCTGGCACAGGACCTCTATGAAACCACCTGGTCCGCACATTTCCGTGCACTTCCGTGTGTTTCCGTGGCCATTTCAATAACATGCAACTTACTGCCCATCAAACCGACCGATTCCTGCTACACTGTGCGCCACATTTTTCCAGGATCCACGCTTATGAAAATCGCCCAGGACAAAGTCGTCACCATCCACTACACCCTGAAGGACGCCGCCGGCGAGCAGCTGGAGAGCTCTTTCCAGAGTGAGCCACTGGCCTATCTGCACGGCCACCACA
>JAIVHA010000041.1 GCA_020201295.1 Lysobacteraceae bacterium
AGCACCGCCTCCTTGAAGGACACGTTGGTGGCGCCGCTGGAGCTGGCTTCCTGGTTGGGAATCTCCACGTCCTGGCGGATCTTCGCCGTCTGCTGGCTGGAGGTGATCACCCGCGGGCTGGGGATGATCCCGTGCCTACGAACAGACGGTTCACCATCGCATAACGATCAGGGGGGGGAACGGATGTGCTGATCGCATCCTTTATTGGACATTGACCTCAATCTCCCCCGATCCGTCGCCAACCACGAAGGTAAAGGTCGCCGAATCGCCGGAAGCACCCGTGGCGCCGACCCTTGCGATGAAGCAGCCGTTGACGTTGGTGCGGTCGATCACGGTGACCCCATCCGTATCCAGGATCGTCAAGCTGCCGGCGGCGTCGCCGTCGGTCTTGGCGGCAAAGCTGATGGGGTAGAAGGGGACGCGTATGGTATCTCCACCGTCGCGTACGCAAACGGAAACGTCCGTGGTGCTGCCGCTGGCAACCTGGACACTGTCATGGGTAGGTTCCACCGTAAAGCCCGCGATCGGAGCGAAGCAGAAGGTGTCGTCGATGGTGGTCAGGGTGCCGCCGCCGTGGCGTGCCACCACATACACCCGGGAGGAACCCACCGGGGCGATCCGCGTGTCGATGGCGGAGATCCCGCAGCCGCTCGTGATGGTGTACAGGTTGGCGGGATAGGTGATGTAGAAAGTCGCCAGCCCGTCGCGGATGGTGGCGATGCCCGGCGTCAGGGTGCCGTCCTCCTGCACCCCCGCGATGGAGGCGCCCAACATGGAGGCGGCTACGGCGTACTCGCTATTCGTGTAGGTGGCGTTCGGGTAATCCTGGCTGTAGGCGCTGGTGACATCCAGCGTGTTGCTGAGGCTCGGCGCCGCCGCCACGAAACGCCGCTTGTCCGCCTGCGCCGCGTAGTTGAACAGCAGCACCATGTCATTCGGCTGGATGGAGCGGAAGTCGCTGCCCTGGGTGGTGGTGCGGATAATAGTGGCGGTGGTGAACTGGGTCGGCGTGCCGTCCGCCAGGGTCGGGTTTGTGTCCATCAGGGAGCTGCCGGAGATGGCGTCACCGGGGCTGATCATGCCGTTGACGATTTCGTACATGGTTGTCTTCCCTTGTTTGAAAGGTGCGAGCTGCATGGATTACCGCTCGGTAAACTTGTCCAGTGTATCCTTGACGATCCTGGGCGTCACGAAGATCAGCAGCTCGGCCTTGTTGTCCATGGCCCGCTTGGTGCGGAACATCCAGCCCACGCCCGGCAGGTCGCCGAAGAAGGGCACCTTGTCCACTTCGTTGAGGGTGGTCTGCTCGTAGATGCCGCCCAGCACCAGGGTCTCGCCGTTGTCCACCAGCACCTGCGTCTCCACCGCACGGGTGTTGATACTCGGCACGTTGTTGAACACCTGACCGACACTGTCCTTGTTCACCTTCACATCCATGATGACGCGATCATCCGGCGTGATCTGCGGGGTGACCTCCAGGGACAACGCCGCCTCCTTGAAGGAGACGCTGGTGGCGCCGCTGGAGCTGGCCTCCTGGTAGGGAATCTCCACACCCTGGCGGATCACCGCCGTCTGCTGGTTGGAGGTGATCAGCCGCGGGCTGGAGATCACCTCGCCCTTGCCTTCCGCCTGCATGGCGGTCAGCTCCAGATCCAGCAGGTAGCTCGATCCCAGGAACGCCATTGCGATCTGGCCGGCTGCCGGTGTGACGGGGAGATCGACTATGGTCCGGTCGGACAGCTCGGGCAGATTGATCGGGAACGGTTGCCCGGTGTCACGGATATTGGTGACGGCGTCGCCCACCATGGAATCGGTTCCGGTGCTGGAGCCGGACAAGCCGATGATGCCCTGGTCACTGCGGTTGCGTGCCGCGGTGGCTCCGAAGCGTACGCCGAGATCCTTGCTGAAATCATCGTTGGCGATGACGATGCGGGACTCGATCAGCACCTGGCGCACCGGGATATCCAGGCGCGTCACCAGGCGACGGATCTCTTCCAGCTTCTGGGCCGTGTCCTGGATCAGCAGCGTGTTGGTGCGCTCGTCCACCACCACGGAACCGCGTTCGCTGGTCAGTCCGGCAGCCTCACCCTTGAGCAGGGCGGAAATCTCGGAGGCCTTGGCATAATTGACCTGCACGAACTCCGAGTACAGGGGCGCCAGTTCCTTGATCTGCTTCTGGGACTCCAGCTCGAGTTTCTCGCGGGCGCTGATTTCCTCGCTCGGTGCCACCAGCATGACATTGCCGGTCTGGCGCATGGCCAGGCCCTTGGTCTTGAGGACGATGTCGAGGGCCTGGTCCCAGGGCACATTGCGCAGGCGCAGGGTCAGGTTGCCGGTCACCGTGTCACTCACCACGATGTTCAGGCCGGTAAAGTCGGCGAGCAACTGCAGTACGGAGCGCGCCTCGATGTCCTGGAAGTTCAGCGACAGGCGCTCGCCCGTGTAACCGAATTCCTCGCGACGGCGACTCTCCAGTTCTTCCTTGGTGGTAGGCTTGATCTCCACCGTGAAGGTGTCGTCGGTCTGGTAGGCCAGGTGCTCGTATTCGCCGATCGGGTCGATGGTCATGCGTACATTGCGGCCCCGGGCCATGGTATCCACGGTCTTCACGGGGGTGGCGAAGTCGATGACGTCCAGGCGTCGTTCCAGGCGTTCCGGCAGGCTGCTGTTCATGAAGTCCAGCACCACCTTGCCGCCTTCCTGGCGCATGTCCACGCTGATGGAGGGATCGGACAGGGTCACGACGACACGGCCTTCGCCCTGGTCGCCACGACGGAAGTCCACGTTGCTGATGGTCGCACCGCTGGCCGCGGCCGGCTTCCCGGCGGTCACCGGGGAAGGCGCGGGGGCCGTGCTGGCGGGTGCGGCGGCAACACTGCCTGCCCCCACATCCTGCAGGGTCAGCACCACCTGGTTGTCCACCACGCGGGTTTCATAGGACACCATTTCCACCAGGTTCACCACCACGCGGGTGCGGCCCTGGGCCTCCACCGCGGTGATGCTCTTGGCGGCACCCACCCCGATGTCCTGGGAGCGGCGATCCAGCTTGCTGGTGGTGGCCGGGAAATCGAGGGCGATACGCGCCGGGTTGTCGATGGTGAAGCTCATCGGATCCTGGGGCGGCTGGCTCATGCGCATGACGATCTGCACGCGGTTGCCGGACAGGCCGGAGAACTCGATGGCCTCGATGGCATTGTCTGCCAGCGCCGTGCCGGAACCGGCCAGCAACAGCAGGGTGCTCCACAAGAGGTTCTGCAGGCGTCCCTGCCAGCCGCTCCGGGCCGCAGACTGATCGATACGGGAAATTCTTGTTGCAACGCTCATGTACGATCCCCCCATGGGATTATTCGCTCAGTGCCAGAGATGCCTGGCGTTCCTGCCAGCCCCCCAGCCCATCGGGTATGATTTCGGTTAATTCAACGCGGTCTTCGGTGATGCGGGTGATCTTGCCGTGGTTGTGCCCGGCATAGTTTCCGGGCTGCACCCGATGGATGGTGCCATCGTTCATGCGCACCAGCGCCCAGGATTCACCGAACTGCTCCAGTGTGCCCACCATGCGCAAGGCATCGAGCGGGGCTTCTTCCAGGGGCTCACGTGGCCGCTGCAGATCCGGTCGGATACCGGAGCCACCCTCCTGTATCATCTGGCGGTCAGGCCGCACCGAATCCATCGGCCGGAAAGGGCTGCGCAGATCCGCGGCCTGGTACAGGAAGGTCTCGAAGGGCTTGAATTCGGGCAGGGGCTCGATACGCGTGGGCTGTTGCGCACTCACTTCCTGGACGTATCCAGGTAGCGGTAGGTCTTGGCCGTCAGGTCCATGATCAGCTCCCCGTCCGGCTGGGGTGTAATGGCGATGTCATGTACGGTAACGATGCGCGGCAAGGCCGCCAGGCCGCTGACGAAGTTACCGAACTCGTGGTACTGCCCCTTCACCTTGATGCTGATGGGCATCTCGGCATAAAAGTCGCGTGGGTTTTCGCCCTGCGGCTTGAACAGATCGAACTCGAGCCCACTGGCCAGGCCGGTCTGGGAAATATCCACCAGCAGGTCCGCCACCTCGGTCTGGTTGGGCAACTGGCGCAACATGGCGCCGAAGGATTCCTTCATCTCGTCCAGCTGCTGCTCGTAGGCGGCCAGGTTGGCGGCCTTGCGGGCCTTGCCCTCGAAGGTGGTCTTCAGCTCCGTTTCCTTACGTTCGGCCGCTTCCAGGGACTGGATCTGGTCCTTGACGTCGAACCAGTAGCCGAGGAACAGCACCACGACGATCAGGAGGCCGATGAGTACGGCGCGCGCCGCGGCCGGCCAGCTGCCGATGTTGTTGAAATCGAGATTGTTGATGTCCTCGAGCTTCATTGTGCCGCCTCCCCGTCCGTGGCAGCCCGGGCGCGTACTTGCGCCGCCCGCAGTGTGAACTCAGCCACGCGCTGTTGGTCGACCTCGCGGGTCTGGATGAAATCCAGGCGCGGGCTGGTCATCCATGCGGAGCTGTCGATGTTACGCATATAGGCGGATACCCGGGCATTGGACTGGGCCTGGCCCACCAGGGTGAGGGCGTTATCCGCCTGCTTGATGCTGGTAAGGTGTACGCCATCGGGCAAGGTCCGCACCAGCTGGTCCATCAGATGGACGCTTTCCGGTCGGCTGCTCTGCAGCTGCTGGATGATGTTCATGCGCGCCAGCAGGTTGGCCCGGGTCTTTTCCAGCTCCTGGATCTTGGCGATCTTGCCGTCCAGGACCTTGATCTGCTGTTCCAGGTAGGCGTTGCGCTGGTTCTGGGCGTCGATGCGATTCACCATCTGCATGTGCACCAGGCCCCAGATGGCCACCGCGAACACGACCCCCAGGGCGGCCATGGTGACGAATTCCTTCTGTCGCTGCTTGCGCAGCTCCTCGCGCCAGGGTAAGAGGTTGATGTGTGCCATATCAGTCGAAGCTCCTCAGTGCGAGCCCGCAGGTAATCAACAGCGCAGGGGCATCGTTGCTCAGGGTTTGCGGCTTCACCGAAGGCGCCAGGGACATGGAGGCAAAGGGATTCGCGATGCTGGTTTCCACGCCCAGCTTGTCCTGCACCACCTCGTTCACATCGGGGATGGAGGCACTGCCCCCGGCCAGGACGATGTGGTCCACATGGTTGTACTGGCTGGAAGAGAAGAAGAACTGCAGGGAACGGCTCACCTGCTGTGCCATGGCTTCCTTGAAGGGTTCCAGCACCTCGCTGAGGTAGTTTTCCGGCAGACCGCCCTGGCGCTTGGCCATACCCGCTTCCTCGTAGGAAAGACCGTAGCGACGCATGATTTCCTCGGTCAGCTGTTTGCCGCCAAAGACCTGGTCGCGGGTATAGATCATTTTCATGTCGTGCAGCACATTCAGTGTGGTCATGGTGGCGCCCACGTCCACCACGGCGATGGTGCGATCCACGCCCTGGTCGGGCAGTTGCTCGGCGATCAGGGAAAAGGCGTTCTCGGTGGCGTAGGCCTCCACATCCACCACCTTGGCCTGCAGGCCACCCGTCTCCACCGCCGCGGTGCGCATCTCGACGTTTTCACTGCGGCAGGCGGCCAGCAGTACATCGACGGTCTCGGGATTGCGTTCGGTGGGGCCCAGCACCTCGAAATCGAGGCTGACTTCCTCGAGCGGGTAGGGGACGTACTGGTCCGCCTCCAGCTCGATCTGGGCTTCCAGTTCGTCGTCGGTGAGGTTGGCGGGCATGGGAATGATCTTGGTGATCACCGAGGAGCCGGCCACCGCCACGGCGGCATACCTGGCCCGGGTGCCGGAGCGCTTGACGGCGCGGCGTACCGCTTCCCCCACGGCTTCCACATCGGTGATATTCTTCTCGACCACGGAGTTGGGCGGCAGCGGTTCCACTGCGTAGCTCTCAACCCGGTATCGCCCCCCGTTGCGGCTCAGTTCCAGGAGCTTGACCGCGGTGGAACTTATATCCAGTCCGACGATCGGTCCCTTGGTCCTTCTGAATAATCGCGCGAGTTGCACAGATGTTTCCTTTTTTATTACCCATGGTTAATACCCATAGGTGTTCCACCGGATTAGATGACAACTCCAAATGGTTGTCAACCAATGGCTTCGTCCTGCACGCAGGGCTCGATTCCCTGTATCGGACGATTTATAGTTAAGTTTAACGGGAAACGATCCCTCTTTGTTGAACCCCATCACAAGCTGCCCAAATAGATGAAGCCCTGGTTGCTCCTGCTCCGCCTGGCCCTGGCCTCCGCCTTCGGCCTGTTCACTGCCGTGCTGTTCGCCGTGGCCGGCGCCTACCTGTATGTGGCGTCCGACCTGCCCGACACTGAAGAGCTGCGCGATATCCAGCTGCAGGTCCCGCTGCGGGTCTACAGCCGCGATGGCCTGCTGCTGGCGGAATTCGGCGAGCAACGCCGCACCCCGGTGGCCTATGAGGCCATCCCGCCGCTGATGATCCAGGCCTTCCTGGGCGCCGAGGACGACCGCTTTTTCCAGCATCCCGGCGTCGACTACCAGGGTATTCTGCGCGCCGGCCTGGAGCTTGCCCGCACTGGCGAGAAAAGCCAGGGCGGCAGCACCATCACCATGCAGGTGGCCCGCAATTACTTCCTCAGCGCGGAAAAGTCCTACCTGCGCAAGATCACGGAAATATTCCTCGCCCTGCGCATCGAACGCAACTTCAGCAAGGAAGAAATCCTTGCCCTGTACCTGAACAAGATCTTCCTGGGCCAACGTGCCTACGGGGTCGGGGCTGCCGCGGAGGTCTACTACGGCGCCACCCTGGACCAGCTGACCCTGCCCCAGATCGCCATGATCGCCGGCCTGCCCAAGGCACCCTCGCGCGACAACCCCGTGAGCAATCCCCGCCAGGCGGAGGTGCGTCGCAACTACGTGCTCTCGCGCATGTACCAGCTGGGCGCCATCGACGCGGCGGAGTATCGGGCCGCCATCGAGACCCCCGACAACGCCCGCCTGCACGCCAAGGCGGCGGAGCTGGAGGCGGCCTATGCCGCGGAAATGGTCCGCACCGAGATGGTCAGCCGCTATGGGCTCGAGGTCTATACCTCCGGCTACCAGGTCTACACCACCCTGGAAGGCCCGCGCCAGGAAGCCGCCACCCGCGCCCTGCGCGACGCCCTGCTGGACTACGATCAGCGCCATGGCTACCGCGGCCCGGAGGCGCGGGTGGAACTGGATGCGGATGGCGATGAATTCCACTGGCGCGCCCTGCTGCTCAATCACCCCCCCATGGGCGGCCTGCCGGCGGGACTGGTACTGGCGGTGGACGATGCGGGGGCCCGGGTCTTCAGCAGCGACCTGGGATTGATGGAACTGGCCTGGGAAGGCATGCGCTGGGCACGCCCCTTCGTGCGCGCCAACCAGCGCGGTGCGGCGCCGACCCGGCCGGCCGATGTGCTCCAGACAGGCGATATTATCCGCCTGCGCGAGGTCGCGGACGGCGAATGGCAACTGGCACAGGTGCCCGAGGTGGAAGGGGCCCTGGTATCCCTGCTGCCTGGCGATGGCGCCCTGGTCGCGCTGGTGGGTGGCTTCGATTTTTCCCGCAGCAAGTTCAACCGCGCCGTGCAGGCCGAGCGCCAGCCCGGCTCCAGCTTCAAGCCCTTCATCTATTCCGCCGGCCTGGAGCGCGGCTTCACCACCGCCAGCATCATCAACGACGCGCCGGTGGTGTTCGACGACCCGGCCCTGGAAACCACCTGGCGCCCCGTCAACTACAGTGGGCGCTTCTATGGCCCCACGCGTCTGCGCGAGGCGCTCACCCACTCCCGCAACCTGGTGTCGGTGCGCCTGCTGCAAAGCATCGGCCCCGCTTTCGCCGTTGAACATGCACAACGCTTCGGCTTCGAGACCGACCGCCTGCCCCGCAACCTGTCCCTGGCCCTGGGCAGCGGCACCACCACGCCCCTGGAGATGGCACGCGGCTATGCCGTGTTCGCCAACGGCGGATACCTGGTCGAGCCCTACCTGATCGAGCGGGTGCTGGATGCCGAGGGCGAATTGCTGGAGGCGACGCGCCCCCGGGCGGGCGACCTGGCCGGCAAGACCGGCACCACCAACGACCAGCGCGACGCCTGGTTCTGCGGCTATAACGCCGCCCTGGTCACCACCACCTGGATCGGTTTCGACCAGCTGCAACCCCTGGGCAGCGGGGAGACCGGTGGCCGCGCCGCCCTGCCCATGTGGATCGCCTACATGGAGGCCGCCCTGCGTGGGGTGCCGAGCGCCCTGCTGCCGCCCCCGGAGGGGCTGGTCACGGTGCGCATCGATCCGGCCACCGGCCTGCTGCCGGCCCCGGGCCAGACCAACACCCTGTTCGAAACCTTCCGGCTGGACGAGGTGCCCCGGCAAATGGCGGAGGAGAACCAGGCCCCGGATACCCCCGAGCCCGGCACCCCCGAATCCGAACCCCTGTTCTAGGCATCCAACCCGCAGCCATGGCCATCCGCATCCCCACCAAGGACAAGCATATGCGCCAGCGCCTCGCCCAGGAGGCCGCGCGGCTCATGGCCGAGGAAGGGGTACAGGATTTCTTCGCCGCCAAGCGCAAGGCCGCCGAACGCCTCGGCGCACCCCATACCCAGAACATGCCCCGCAACAAGGAGATCGAGGAAGCCCTGCAGGATTACCAGCGCCTGTTCCTGGGCGCGGAAGGGGCGGAGCAGCTGCGCCGGCTGCGTGAGGCCGCGGTGCAGGCCATGCGTTTCTTCGCGCCCTTCGAGCCGCGCCTGGCGGGCTCGGTGTTGGCCGGCACGGCCGGCGCCCATTCGGATGTGAACCTGCACCTGTTCGCCGACGCACCGGAAGAAGTGAATCTGTTCCTGATGGGGGCCGGCATCCCCTTCGAAGTGGGCCTGCGGCGCCTGCGCCTGAACCGGGAGACCAGCGGTGACATCCCCTCGGTGCGCTTCCTGGCTGGCGAACAGAGCATCGAGGCGCTCATCTTCCCTGCCAACGGCATCCGCCAGGCACCCCTCAGCCCCGTGGATGGCCGGCCCACGGAACGCGCCAGCCTGGCCCGGGTGGAGGAACTGCTCGCGCAGGAATGGGAAC
Source organism: Lysobacteraceae bacterium (assembly GCA_020201295.1). Taxonomy (GTDB): domain Bacteria; phylum Pseudomonadota; class Gammaproteobacteria; order DSM-19610; family DSM-19610; genus JAIVHA01. The sequence continues at coordinate 9,055 of JAIVHA010000041.1, forward strand.
AGGGGCCGGAACCCACCCCGTAGGAGCGGCGCGAGCCGCGAAGAAGGCCTCCCGTCAATCGCGGCTCGCGCCGCTCCTACAGGGGATAAAACCGGGAAAGCGGGGCATCAGCGCTGGTCGAGGCCGGTGTAGTCGCGTTTCCCCGGGCCCAGGTAGACCTGGCGCGGACGACCGATCTTCTGGGCCGGGTCGGACATCATCTCCATCCAGTGCGCCACCCAGCCCACGGTGCGGGCGATGGCGAACATCACCGTGAACATATTGTTCGGCAGGCCCATGGCCCGGTAGATGATGCCGGAATAGAAATCCACGTTGGGGTAAAGCTTGCGCTCGATGAAATACTCGTCGCTGAGCGCGATCTCCTCCAGCCGCAGGGCCAGTTCGAACATGGGGTCGTGGGTGTTCCCCATCTTGTTCAACAGCTGGTGGCAGACATCGCGGATGATCTTGGCGCGCGGGTCATAGTTCTTGTAGACGCGGTGACCGAAACCCATCAAGCGGAATCCGGACTCCTTGTCCTTGGCCATCTCGATGTACTTGGGGATATTCTTCACATCGCCGATCTCGGCCAGCATGTCCAGCACCGCCTCGTTGGCACCGCCATGCGCCGGCCCCCACAGGGAGGCAATGCCGGCCGCCACGCAGGCGAAGGGATCGGCGCCGGAACTGCCCGCCTGGCGCACCGTCGCGGTGCTGGCGTTCTGCTCGTGGTCGGCGTGCAGGATGAACAACAGGTCCAGGGCGCGCTCCATGAGCGGGTCGACCTCGTATTCCTCGCAGGGCACGCCGAACATCATGCGCAACAGGTTGCCGCAGTAGCTCAGTTCGTTGCGGGGATACATGAAGGGCTCGCCGATGGTGCGCTTGTAGACGGCGGCGGCGATGGTGGGCATCTTGGCCACCAGGCGCTGGGCGCTGATCTCGCGATGGCGCGGGTTCTCCACATCGGTGGAATCATGGTAGAAGGCCGATAGTGACCCCACCACGCCCACCATGACCGCCATCGGGTGCGCGTCATGGTAGAAGCCGCCATAGAACTTCTTCAGGTTCTCGTTGAGCATGGTGTGGTGGAGGATGATGTTCTGGAACGAGGTCAGCTGTTCCTGGTCGGGCAGCTCTCCGTACATCAGCAGGTAGGCCACCTCGATGAAGGTGCTTTTTTCCGCCAGCTGCTCGATGGGATAACCGCGATACAGCAGGGTGCCCGCCTCACCGTCGATATAGGTGATGCGGCTGGCGCAACTGGCAGTGGCGAGAAAGCCAGGGTCATAGGAAAAATAGCCGAGCTTGCGATAAAGCTTGCCGAGGTCCACGGCGCCGGGGCCGATGGTGCTTTCCTTCACCGGTAATTCCAGTTCTTTCCCGCTGCCGGGATCCTTCAGAATAAGTTTTTTCTCGCTCATGGTTTTTCGCTCTGTTTACCCAATCACTGCCACGACGGCGTTGTAGGAGCGGGCTCTGCCCGCGAATGTTCGCGGGCAGAGCCCGCTCCTACAAGAATTCCGCCGCAGCTTGGTTCCTTTTCATTCCCGTACACCAATCCCGGAGAAAAGCGCGCAGCTTGGCGACTGCTACCCGTGGCGTCAAGCCTGGGGGTAGTGTGCCGGGTAAGGTCGGCGCGCCACGCCGGTGTCGACGGCGGCACGCGCCACTGCAGGCGGCACCCTGTCCAGCAGGCGCGGATCCATTGGCTTGGGGATGATATAGTCCGGGCCAAATTCCAGCGCCTCGAGTTTGTAGGCCTCGAGCACCTCAGCCGGCACCGGCTCGCGGGCGAGCTGGCTCAGCGCATGCACCGCGGCGATCTGCATTTCGCGGTTGATGCCGCTGGCCCGCACATCCAGGGCACCACGGAAGATGAACGGAAAGCCCAGCACATTGTTCACCTGGTTGGGGTAATCGCTACGCCCGGTGGCCATGATCAGGTCGTCACGCACCGCCAGGGCCACCGCCGGGCGGATCTCCGGATCCGGATTGGACAGGGCGAACACGATCGGCTTCGGCGCCATGGCGGCCAGCATATCCGGCGTGACCAGGTCGGGACCGGAGACGCCGATGAACACATCGGCATCGCGCATGGCGTCCGCCAGGGTGCGCCGGGCCGTCGCGACGGCGAAATCCTGCTTGTGTTCATTGAGGTCTTCGCGGCCCGCGTGCACCACACCCTTGCGATCCACCATGAAGATGTTGTCATGGCTTGCGCCCATGGCGCGCAGCAGGTGCATGGAGGCAATGCCGGCGGCGCCGGCGCCGAGGCAGACGATGCGCGCCTGTTCCAGGGTCTTGCCCTGCAGTTCCAGGGCATTGAGCAGGCCGGCGGCGATGATGATGGCGGTGCCGTGCTGGTCGTCGTGGAACACGGGGATGTCCAGCTTGTCGATCAGCGCGCGCTCGATGGCGAAGCAGGCCGGCGCCGCGATGTCCTCCAGGTTGATGCCACCGAAACCACCGGCAATGCGCGCCACCGTGTCGATGAACACCTGGGGATCGGTCGCATCGACTTCGATATCGAATACATCCACGTTGGCGAAGCGCTTGAACAGCACCGCCTTGCCTTCCATCACCGGCTTGCCCGCCAGCGCGCCTACATTACCCAGCCCCAACACAGCGCTGCCGTCGGTGATCACCGCCACCAGGTTGCCCTTGGCGGTGTACTCATAGGCGGCGGCGGGATCGGCGGCGATCATGCGCACCGGCTCCGCGACCCCGGGGGGATAGGCCAGCGCCAGATCTTCCTGGGTCTCGGTGGGCTTGGTGATGGCGATGGCGATCTTGCCGGGTTCCGGCAGGGCGTGATACTCGAGGGCGGACTTTTTCAGGTCTTCGAACATGGTTTGAAAATTCCTGTCGGGGTGAACATTCTGTAGGAGCGGGCTCTGCCCGCGAACGGTTTGGCTGTGCACGTTCGCGGGCAAAGCCCGCTCCTACAGGCATGCATGCCAGGGACGTGGTAGGAACGGGGCGGTTATTCCACGACCTTGAGCAACCGCCCCGCTGCCGGTTGCCCGCTAGGATACTGGCCGTTGAGCAGGCGCAGCTGTTCCTCGGCGTGGAACTGGATGGGGGAACGGGCCGCCAGCCGATCATAGCGGGTATTGGCATCGGCGCGGATCAGCTTGATACGTTGCGCCTCGGCCAGGGCCTTCTCGGCTTCGGTGAGGGGCCGGAAACTGCGCACCGTGCTCAACACCGCCGGGTGTTCACCTTCGTGAAAACCGCTGAAGATAAAGACCTGGTCGCCATAATAGAGCACCGCCACGCGTATCCATTGCTCACCTTGCGGGGTATTGCCCGGCACCAGGGCGGTATAGCCGGGCAGACCCGCCACGGTCAGGGATTGCCCGGAGCGCATTTCCTTGATGCCGAGGCTTTGCATGAACTCGCGCGGCTGCTCCCGCTTGTTCCGGTCCCGCACTTCCACCTTCATGATGCCCTTGTCGTTCGGCAGCTGGGCCAGCAGGGCGGCCGGCTGGTTTTCCACCCTCCAGCCGGCGGGAAACTCCAGGGTGAAGTTCATGGGCTGGTGATAGAAACGGTTACCGCGTAACACGCCATCCTGCTCACCATCGCCGAAGGTCAAGCCATCGAGGTGACGCAAAAAGGCCTCGCGGTTTTCGCCGCGATTACCGCCCTGGTCGAGGAAACGATTCGCCGCCAGTACCGTTTCCTGCAGGCGCGTGTCATTGGCGGGATGGGTGGAAAACAGGCCATGGTAGCTGCGCGGCTCGCGCCCTTCTTCGCGCTGTGCTGGCGTACCGAGTGGCGGGCGGTGACATGGCCGATCTCGTGACCGAGCACGGCGGCCAGCTCGGCCTCGGTATTGAGGTAGGCCAGCAGGCCGCGGGTGATGTAGATGTAGCCGCCGGGGGTGGCGAAGGCATTGACCTGGTCGCTGTCCAGCACCGTAAAGCGATAGATCAGGTTGGAACGGTGGCTGACCTGGGCCAGGCGTTCGCCCACGCCCCGCACATAGGCCTGCAGGGCCGGATCCTCGTAGGGCGGCATCTGCTCGAGCAGCTGGGGATGCATGCTCCGGCCCAGGGCGATCTCCTCGTCCTCGCTGAGCAGGACGAAATCCTGCTTGCCCGTGACCGGGTTGACCGCGCAGCCGGACAATACCAGCAATACTGCGCAGGCCATGCTGGAAAGCCAGTACCCCAATGCAATCCTGTTCATATCATTATCTCCCGCGACCACAACCATGTCCCACAGGGCAGATCACCGTCCGCCCATTTCCTGATCCTGGGCATTCTACGGCGTCCGCGCTTCCGCGTCGCGGGGCGGGGGATCGAGGCGTTGCAGGGCGGCGGGATGATGGAGGGTGGCTCGCAACTCGTTGCGCTGCAGATGGAACCAGCCACGGGCCTCGATCCGCTGGCCGATCAGGGACTCCAGCGGGGTTTCGAAATACCCCAGGCTCCCCACGGGGACCCGCAACGCCACCCGGCCTTCGAGGTTGACCCAACGGGCATCCCGGCTGCGGCCGATGCGTTCCACCCGGCCCCGGACCAACATGAAACCCTGCTCACGCAGGTCGAGGTCGCGACTTTCCCGCGGCTGGTACGCCGGATGAGCCCAGAGGCCGCGCCCCGCCGCGCGCGCCTCGCGCTCCGCGGCCGGGTAGCACTCCAGGCCCCACAGGTCGGGGGGGATGACGATGGCCATGGCCAGCCCCTGGCGCAGCAGGGCCGCGCCCAGGTTCTCGCCCTCGGTGGAGAACACATGGGCCAGGGTGCGGCCGTAGTGATCCTGGCGTTCCACCCCGTAGCGCAGGCCCACCACCTGCCCCGAGCGGAACAGTTCCCGGCGCAGGGCGTCGCGGGCGGCGATGGCGAAGGGCTCGTCGGCGGACCCATCGCGCCCCAGTTCCGGCGCATTGATGCCCATCACCCGCAGCCGGCGGCCATCCTCCAGCACCAGGCTGTCGCCATCGTGCACATGGCGAACCCGTACCCGGTCATCGGGCGCGGCCAGGTCGCAGGCCTGGGCGAGCCCGGCCAGCAGCCAGAAAGCAAAAAGGGCGCCCCCCAGGGACGCCCTTTTCCACGCTCGACGCGCCAGCACAACGATGGGCTTACTTACCCATGCCGCCGTACTTGCGGCGGAACTTGTCCACGCGGCCGCCGGTATCCAACATCTTCTGCTTGCCGGTGAAGAAGGGATGACACTGGGAGCAGACTTCGATCTGCAGGTCATGGCCGACGGTGGAACGGGTCTTGAACGTA
>JAIVHA010000042.1:0-5124 GCA_020201295.1 Lysobacteraceae bacterium
GTGGAACGCTCCCGTACCCGCCTGGAGCGCTTGGGTTATTTCGAACAAGTGAATGTGGAAACCCCGCCGGTGCCGGGCAGCACCGATCAGGTGGATGTGAACTGCTCCGTCACCGAGCGTCCCTCGGGCAATGTCACGGTGGGCGTGGGCTTCTCCCAGACTTCTGGCGTGTTGCTCAATGCGGGCGTCACCCAGGATAATTTCATGGGTACCGGCAAACGCGTCAGCGCCACCATCAACAACAGTGACGTGGATGAGGTGTACAACTTCTCCTTCACGAACCCCTATTACACCATGGACGGTATCAGCCGCAGCCTGGGGGTGTTCTCGCGCAAGACCGATGCCGGCGAGGCCAACCTGGCCGACTATGCCACCGACACCTGGGGCGGCAGCGTCAACTACGGTATCCCCATCAGTGAATTCAACACCATCCGCCTGGGTGCCGAGGTGCAGAACATCAGCATCACGGAAACCCTCTTTTCTCCCCAGACGGTGAGTGATTTCCTGAACACCCACGGCAATGATTTCCTGTCCTTCAAGCTCACCGGCAGCTGGTCCAAGGACACCCGTAACCGGGCCATCTTCCCCGATCGGGGCGGATTGCAGCGTGTCGGCGCCGAGGTGTCGGTCCCCGGCTCCGACCTGGAATACTACAAGCTCAATTACCGCCATTTGCGCTATTTCCCCCTGACGGACAGCCTGACCCTGTCCATGAACGGCGAACTGGGCTGGGGCGATGGCTATGGCGACCTGGATAATCTTCCCTTTTTTGAAAACTTCTTCGCCGGTGGGGTACGCTCGGTTCGTGGTTTCCGGGATAATTCCCTGGGGCCCCGGGACACGAACCTCATCAACCCGAACGCCATCGACCCCGTCGGGGGCAGTTTCCGTACCGTGGGCAATCTGGAGCTGTTGTTCCCGGTACCCTTCGCCCCTGATTTGCGCGCGGTGCAGTTGAGTGCCTTTCTCGATGTGGGTAATGTGTTCGGAGATGTGAACGATTTCGAGGTGGACGAGTTGCGCGCATCGGTGGGCCTGGCGGCCATCTGGATTTCGCCGGTAGGTCCCCTGGCCATCAGTATCGCAAGCCCGCTCAACGAACAGAGTGGAGATGAAACCCAGACCTTCCAGTTCACCCTGGGTGCGGGTTTCTGATCCGGTGTAACGGAAGTAAGGAGAGAGATAGTGAATATGAAAAATCTGATGAAACAGTCCCTGGCAGTGGCCGCGATCATGGCCCTTTGCACGGGCTCGGTCCTGGCGGAAATGCGCGTCGGTGTGGTTAACACCGTCAAATTGATGGAAGAGGCACCACAGGCCCGGGATGCGCAGGGCAAGATCGAATCGGAATTCGCGCCCCGCGAGAAGGAGTTGGTGGCATTACAGCGTAATATCCGCGACCAGGAAGAACGCCTTAACCGGGACGGCGCCGTCATGAGTGAAGCGGAGCGCACCAAGCTTGAGCGTGATGTGCTGGGTCTGCGTCGCGACCTCAATCGTGCCCAGGACGAATTCCGGGATGACCTGAATATTCGTCGCAACGAGGCCCTGTCCAAGTTGCAGAAGGTCATGTATGACGCAACGCTGGCACTGGCCAAGGAGCAGAATTACGACTTGATCCTGGGTCAGGGTGTGGTCTATGCCAGCGACAAGGTGGATATCACGGCGCTGGTGTTGAAAAAGCTCAACGACGATTTCCGGCCTGGCAACTAAGCGGCGGATTATCCCCGGTGGCCATCAGCCCGGCGGAGCTGGCAGCACAACTCGGGGTGCCTTTCCGGGGTGACGGCAGCATTGCCATCGAGGGTGTGGCCACCTTGCAGAATGCGGCTCCCGGCCGCCTGAGTTTTCTGGCCAATCCACGCTATCGCCAGTATCTGGGCACTACCCGGGCGGCGGCCGTGGTGATTGCGTCCCAGGACGAGGAACATTGCCCCGTTCCCGCCTTGATCAGCGCTAATCCCTATGCCACCTATGCACGGGCGGCGGCCCTGTTATACCCATCCGCGACGACGCAACGCGGTGTACACCCCAGCGCCTGCGTGGATCCGGATGCGCGGCTGGCCGAGGACGCCTGGATCGGCCCCATGACGGTGATCGAGGCGGGGGTGGTGATCGAAGCGGGGGCCCAGATCGGTCCGGCTTGTGTCATCGCCCAGGGTGCCCGGGTGGGCGCGCACAGCCGCCTGGTGGCCCAGGTAACGCTCTGTCACGGGGTGCAAATCGGCTGCCGCGCCCTGATCCATCCTGGCGTGGTGATCGGCAGCGATGGCTTCGGCATTGCCAATGAGTCCGGGCACTGGATAAAGGTGCCCCAGGTGGGTAGCGTCGTGATCGGCGATGATGTGGAGATCGGCGCCAACACCAGCATCGATCGTGGCGCGGTGGAGGACACCGTGCTGGAGGACGGCGTGAAGCTGGATAACCAGATCCAGGTGGGACATAACGTGCATATCGGAGCCCATACCGCCATTGCCGGCTGCGTGGGCATTGCCGGCAGCGCGCGCATCGGTCGCCACTGCGCCATCGGCGGTGGCGCGGGCATTCTCGGGCACCTGGAGCTGGCCGATCATGTGCAGGTCACCGCCATGACCCTGGTGACACGCTCGCTGACGGAACCCGGAATCTATTCTTCCGGGGTGCCAGCCCAGCCTGGCAAGGCCTGGAACCGCAACTATGCCCGTATCCGCGAACTGGACGAACTGGCGCGGCGCGTGCGCGAGCTGGAGAAGAAACTCGCTGCGTCGGGCGAGGCCTAGGCCTTGCCCGGATCATTGCGCTAATGTCCCTGTAGGAGCGGCCTTTGGCCGCGAACATCGCGGACAGGGTCCACTGCTACGAATACCCGGTTCGCGGCCAAAGGCCGCTCCTACAGGGGTCCGCCCCATGGCATACTAGGCGGTCTGCCGTCCAGGTCCTTGCGGCCATTTACGATTTGGCGCTTTTCCCAACGCGCGGATACGGAGTATTACAGGTGATGAGCCCCTCGACCATGGATATACACGACATACTCCGGCACTTGCCGCACCGCTATCCCTTCCTGCTCATCGATCGCGTGACCGCCTTCGAGGCGGGCAAGTCGCTGGTGGGCTACAAGAACGTCACCTACAACGAACCCTTCTTCCTGGGTCATTTCCCCCAGCGGCCGGTGATGCCTGGTGTGCTGATCCTGGAGGCGCTGGCCCAGGCCACCGGCCTGCTGGCCTTCCGCAGCCTGGAGCGTGGCGCCGAACGCAATACGCTTTACTACCTGGTGGGCATCGACCAGGCGCGCTTCAAGAAGCCGGTGGAACCCGGTGATCAGCTGGTCCTGGAAGTGGACCTGCTGCGCACCAAGCGCGGCATCTGGGTCTTCGACACCCGCGCCAAAGTGGATGGCAAGGTGGTCGCCAGCGCGGAAATCATGTGCACGGAACGGGAAATAGAGGTTTGATCGATTCACGCGCCGTCATCGACCCCGCTGCGCGCATTGCGCCCGGCGTCATCGTGGGTCCCTATTCGGTCATTGGCCCCGATGTGGAGATCGAGGCGGGCTGCCGCATCGGCCCCCATGTGGTGATCCGCGGTCCGACCCGCATCGGTCGCGACAATGAGATCTTCCAGTTCGCTTCCATTGGTGATGCGCCCCAGGACAAGAAATACGCCCACGAACCGACGCGCCTGGAGATCGGTGATCGAAACGTGATTCGCGAGGGATGTACCATCAATCGTGGCACGGTGCAGGATCGCGGCGTGACCAGTATCGGCGATGACAACTGGATCATGGCCTATGTGCATATTGCCCACGATTGCATCGTCGGCAATAACACCATCTTCGCCAACAATGCCTCCCTGGCGGGCCATGTGCGGATCGAGGATCATGTCATCCTCGGTGGCTTTACCCTGGTGCATCAGTTCTGCGCCATTGGTGCCCATGCCTTCACCGGCATGGGCAGTGCCATCGCCAAGGATGTGCCGCCCTACGTGATGGTGTCCGGTGCCCCGGCCCATCCCCATGGCCTCAACAGCGAGGGCCTGAAGCGACGCGGATTTTCCGAGGAAGCCATGGTCACGCTCAAAAAGGCCTACAAGTTGCTGTACCGTTCGCGCATGAGCTTCGAGGAAGCCCTCATCGAAATCCGCGCCCTGGAGCCGGAATGTGTCGAGGTGACCCCCTTGCGCGAGTTCCTGGAACGCCAGACCCGCGGCATCATCCGCTGAGTACCGGGTCGTTTCGGCGTTTATTGCGAAAACACAATATTCACCGCAAAGGCGCAGAGCACGCAAAGAAGAACATATTCCATGGAAAGTACGCATCGCATGATTCAAACAGATTCCTTTGCGCACTTTGCGTCTTTGCGGTGAATGATTTTCAATGAAACCCGTTCCAGCATCCGTCGATAACCCATGTCTTTGCGCATCAGCATAGTCGCCGGCGAGGCCTCCGGGGACCTGCTGGCGGCCGACCTCATGCAGGCCATCCGCGCCCGGGTACCCGACGTGCAGTTCGAGGGGGTCGCCGGTCCGCTGATGCAAGCCGCCGGCTGCCAGGTGCTGTATCCCGCCGAAAAACTGGCCGTCATGGGCCTGGTGGAGGTACTGGGGCACCTGCCGGAGCTGTTGCGCATCCGTCGGACACTGCGGCGCCGGTTCCTGGCCCGACCGCCCGATCTTTTCATTGGCGTGGATGCGCCGGACTTCAACCTCCCCCTGGAGCGTCGGCTCAAGCGTGCCGGTATCCCCACGGTTCATTATGTCAGCCCTTCGGTGTGGGCCTGGCGCCAGTATCGCGTGCGCAAGATCGCCCGAAGCCTGGATCTGATGCTCACCCTGTTTCCTTTCGAGGCGGACTTCTATCGCGCCCACCAGGTCCCGGTGCGTTTTGTCGGTCACCCCCTGGCGGATCGTATTCCCGAGCACTGTCAGCGTCGCGCGGTGCGGTTGGCACTGAAATTGCCGGAGCGCGGCCGGATCCTGGCCCTGTTGCCCGGCAGCCGGCGCAGCGAGGTGAGCCGGCTGGCGGAACCCTTCCTGCGTACCGCCCAGTGGCTGCGTCACCAGCTGCGCCAGGATGCCAGTTCCCGTGCCGCCGAGGCGGTGCTGGAATTGGCGGAAAAATGAAAGTGAACTTCGAGTACGCACTGC
>JAIVHA010000042.1:5319-35456 GCA_020201295.1 Lysobacteraceae bacterium
GCGGCCGTCATACTGGATCCCGAGCGCCCCATCGCCGGTCTTGCCGATTCCAAGCAGCTCAGTGAAAAACGCCGCGAAGCCCTGTCCGAACGGATCCTGGATCAGGCGCTGGCCTGGTATATCGCCCGTGCGGAAGTGGAAGAGATCGATCGCATCAATATCCTGCAGGCCAGCCTGTTGGCCATGCAGCGTGCCGTGCTGGCCCTGAACCCGATGGCGGAACTGGCGCTCATCGATGGCAATCGTTGTCCCGAATTGCCCTGCCCGGCCCAGGCGGTGGTGAAGGGCGACAGCCTGGTGGCCGCCATCAGTGCGGCTTCCATCATCGCCAAGGTGGCCCGGGACCGGGAGATGGTGGCGCTGGATCGGGAATATCCCGGCTATGGGCTGGCCCGCCACAAGGGCTACCCGAGCCGCCAGCACCTGGAGGCCCTGCAGACCCTGGGTGTGAGCCCCATTCATCGGCGTTCCTATGCGCCGGTGCGACGGCTGCTGGAACTGAACGACCCTAAAGGAGATCGGGAATGGAAGAACATTTCAAGGTGAAAAACGTGAAGTGCGGTGGTTGTGTGGCCGCTATCGAGACAGGTCTTGAAGGACTGCCTGGCGTCCAGTCAGTGAAGGTCGTGATCGAGAGTGGCCAGGTGACGGTGACGGGAGAGCAGCTGGACCGTGGCGCATTGGCGGCGAAGCTGGATGAACTGGGGTATCCCGAGGCCTAGGAGCCCGGAATGACGGGACGTACTTTTCAGGCCGCATGGATGCGCAGTGAGGCGATATCGACCGGGATCTCCGGGGCCGGGCGCGCCACACCGAGCTTGCGACGCGTGGTGAACTCCGAAAGCGCGGCGGATGCACGGCCCACGTAGGATTTGTCCAGGCCGATAGCCAGTTCGATGGCCCGTACGCCGCTGATCTCTCCCATGTCCAGCAACAGTTTTCCCATCTCGAACAGCACTTCCGGATTGTCCTGGTCCCGCTCCAACAGGGTGGTGTAGATGCGGACGCATTGTTCCGCGGGCAGGAATTTGCTCACCAGGCGGGCATAGGCAAAGGCGGCGGGGCCCTCCAGAAGATTGGACTCAAAACGTTCATGCAGGGTATCGAAGCGCGCCTTCTCGTCGCGGAAGGCCTGGTGGCGTGCACGCCAGGCGGGGTTGATCGCGTTGCGCCACTGTTGGTCCAGCTCTTTCAACAGTTCTTGCATCTTGCGACCGAGCACGGCCGACATGGCGACCTGTTCCGGAAGGGAGAAAAAGTGTAATTGGGAGTAGCCCAGGGTATTGAGTCGCTGTGCGAGCGTGGGATACGGGTCCGATGACTGTTCCCGCGCCAGCAATGCCTTGATCAGCCAGCGCTCGGCATCCTGTTGCTGCAGGGTACTGCGCATGATGGGCTCGAAGTTGGAAAAGGGGCGAATGGTGGGGTTGGGCTGGCGGTCGGCGGTCTTCATCAACAGCGGCCAGAAACAACGTTCCAGGTAGGCGGCGCAGAGCTCCTCGGCGGCGATCATGGCCAGCACCTCGATATCCTTGACCAGATCGATGGCGTACTGGTCATGCTGGAGGGTGTGTTCCCGTGCCGCGGGGCAGGACCATTCCTGCAGCATCGCATTGTACCAAGCTGTGAAGGCACGCAGCACCCAGGCGCCCGGTGATGCATGGCCGCTCAGGGCCTGGCTGAAGAAATCCCAGTCACGGGCCATCTGTACCAGCCGGCCTGGGCGTGGATCACGATAACAGGCATGCTGGCCGATGACGCAATGCAGCTTGACGCGCAACTGTTTGTGGCTCAGCAGGTGCAGCAATGGCACGCCGATGCACAGGCTGTGCTCGTGGGTCGTCTGATAACCTGTAAGTGGTGTGCTCACCACCTCTATGTCCGCGGTGCGTGTCAACAGTACCCGGTCGATGGCGGGCGCGGAAAACTTCTCCACCCGTCGCTTGATCATGGCATGCAGCTTGGGGGCATCCTCCTGGCTCACTTCGACCCCTTCCGGAAGCGCCGGACGCAAACGCCAGAGTTCGACACAGGCCCACGCCAGCGCCAGGGTGGCCGTACCGGTGGACAGGATGGCGGGTGAGTTCCAGGAGAGTGTCGGCGTCTGCAGCAGCTTGGCCAGGTGCAGCCCTAGTCCGAGTGTCAGCAGTGGCAATCCGTACATGAACGCCAAGCCGATCCCGGCCACAAGTTCGAGACCCATGTGATAGAAACGGGGGTTGCGATCGGCAAGCAGTTCGGGTGAGATCCGCCTGTGTACCGCGGTGGGCCGGTTACGGGTCTTCTGCCACCATTGCCGGATAGGGGATTCCATACTGAGCCTCGCTGACTAGCCGTGAACCGGGTGTCACATGCATGCAGTATCGGCAGGCGGAATATTTCAGGATGGACGGGGTTCACAGTTTGGCACGCCTGCTGCCTGGATGTTTCAAACTGTGAACCCGTTCCCCCGGAAAGGGCTAGCCTGGGGACTGGTCGGGTTCTCCGCAGCGATGCAGGATGACGGCCCGCGCCTGGTCACGCAGGGTGACGGCTGCCGAGAAGCGCTCCCGTTCATCGACGATGGGTGCACTGGCCGGGATGGGGGCATCGATCATCAGGCTGATGGTGCCGAAACGAGGGAACCAACTGCCGGCACGCAGCACGGAACGGGTGCCACGCAGGGTGAGAGGAACCAGGGGTACACCGGCCTCGGCGGTGGCCAGGAAGGCGCCCATGCGAAAGGGCAGCAAGCCAGGGCTGCGGGTGAAGGTGCCTTCCGGAAAATAACAGGCCGTCGCGCCCGCATGCAGCCGCGCCGTGACCGCATGGGCATCGGCCACACTCTGTTCGTGGCGGAATCGTTCCACGAAACAGGTGCCTATGCCGCGCAAGAAGATGCGCGCGAAAAACCGTTGCTGCAGTTCCGCCTTGGCCACGAACATGACGGGGTGGGGTAGCAGGGCGCAGAGCACCAGGCCGTCGAGGTAGCTTTGGTGGTTGGCTACCAGCACGCAGGGTTGCGCCGGAGGTGGCAATCGTTCCAGCCCCCGGGTGCTGACCGCAAGGCGGCTGGCACGCAGTAACAGGCGTGCCCACAGGCGCATCCAGCGCCAGCGGGTGTTGCGACCGGGTAGCAGGGCCACGCCGATCCAGGCCGGGATTGCCAGCAGAACCAGCAACGACCACAGCCAGGCGGCATAGAGCCAGGCCACACCATTGCGACGGCTGCGCCGCCAACGTGGCCCCAGGGATTCCAGGGTCATGGACAGAAACTGACGCCAGGCCGGGGCGGGTGCTTGATCGATGTGCCCCAGCTCATACCGTTCGCGACAGGCGGAACGGCGGACCTTGCCGCTGGAGGTCTTCAGTACCGTATTGGGCGGGGCCAGCACGATGTCGTCGGCAGGGTCTCCGCTGAGATCGACGGCAAGCTCCTGGATACGTTCCCGCAAGGCCTCCCGTTCCCCCGCCTCTTTCAGACGGGTTTCGGCCAGTATCACCAGTTGCTCCGTGCCGGCATCGGCCTGGATGTCGCCGGTGTTGAGCCAGTTTCCGGCGAACAGTTGCTGGTTGGCGGGCCGGTTGCGGTAATAGCCGGTGGTTGCGCAGGGGCCGCGAAATTGTAGCCGTCCCTGCACCCGTTCGGCCAATTCCCGCCCGCTTTCGTCCACCACGCGCAGCTCATGCTCCGCCAGGGGCAGGCCGCAGGCAACGAAGCGCAAGGGATTGGTATCGGTGTCCGGTGCCGGCAGTGCATGTCCGGTACGCGCGAAGGCCTCGCGCTGGATGGCATCGATACGCGGGCCGCGGCCCAGGGGTGGGAAGGCCAGGCCGACACAATTTTCCGCCAGGCCGTAGACCGGCATCATGCTTTCACGACGGAAGCCGTATTGGGAAAAGTGCTCGCAGAACTGCTCAGTGGTCTCGGGGTACACGGGTTCGGCGCCATTGAAGGCACAGCGCCAGCTGCCCAGATCCAGGTCGGCGGCTTCCTCGTCACGCACGCGCCGCAGGCAGAGTTCATAGGCGAAGTTGGGCGCCGCCGACAGGGTGCCACCGTAGCGGTGGATGGCACGCAGCCAGCGTATCGGCCGGGCTATGAAGGATAAAGGCGACATGACCACGAACAGACTGCCGTAATAGAGGCTGCCGAGCCAGGCGCCGATCAGGCCCATGTCGTGGTAGAGGGGCAGCCAGCTGACGAATACGTCGCGACTGTCGGCATGCACGGCCTCGCCCATGAGGCGGATGTTGGCCACCAGGTTGGCATGAGAGAGCACCACACCCTTGGGGTCGCCGGTGCTACCGGAGGTGTACTGGAGAAAGGCGGTATCCTGCGCCTGGATGACTTGGGGTTGCCAGTGGCCACCGGGCAGGTCCAGGTCCGCCAGGGTGAGCACATGATCAGTGGTATCCGCCAGGGACTTGAGCAGGCGGGTAAAGGGTTTTGCTTCCTCCACTGTTACCAGGATACGCGCCCGGCAGTTTAGCAGGATGCCGGCGTGGCGGCGCAGGTGATCGGCGACCTGGGCGCGCCGTGCCGGTGGATACAGTGACACGGGCACGCCCCCGGCCAGCAGTACACCGTAGAAGCTGTAGAAGTAGTCGGGGCCGGTGGGCAGCATGATGGCCACTGGTTCGCCACGCTCCACGCCGCGTGCCTGCAGGGCGGCGGCGATATTGACGGCATGCTCCCACAATTCACCGTAGCGAATGCGTTCACCATCACCCTCGTCCTGGTAGAACTGGATATGGACGCGCTCCGGATGTTGTTCCGCGTGCCACTGCAGCACCTCGATGAGGGTGTTGGCCGCCAGGGGTTCACCGTGAGTTTCCTGCGCCAAGGAGGCGGGTGTGGTCTTTGCCCCGACGGCGATGGCCGTGGGGCCGGCGGCGCGCAGGAAGCGCAGCAGGTCGCGGGGGGTTTCGATCTCCCCATAGACCTGTTCCGGCAGGTTGACGCCGAAGTGTTCCTCGATGCGGGCGATGAATTCCACACGCGCCAGGCTGTCCAGGCCCAGGTCGCGTTCCAGGTGGCTGTCCAGGCCGAAGCCCTTGCCGCGCCCCTGTCGGCGATGAAGTTCCGCGGCCAGGACATTGAGGACCGTGAGGATGCCCTGTTCCAGGTTGGTGTCGGTTGCTTCACTCATAAAGGTATTCTGCTACAGATTTCCCGCCTCGTAACGTTCCACCACCTGGCGGCCACGTCGGACATTCACGAACAGGCTGACCAGGAAGGCCAGGGCAAAGAACAATGCGCACAGCAGGATGGCGTGCCGCAGACCCACCCAGGCCTGCAGCAGGCCGACACCGAGCAGGCCGAGGATGGCGGCGAGCTTGTGGGACAGCCCCCAGAAGCCGAAGAACTCCGCCGCGCGGGCCCGTGGTGTGAGCTGACCGACGATGGCGCGACTGGCCGACTGGGTGGCGCCCAGGCAGAGCCCGGCGGCGATGGCCACCACCAGGAACACCTGCTGCATCTGCCAGTCATGGCCGGCGCGGTTCAGTGCTACGGTGAGTTCCGGCGTCCACCAGATGAGCAGGATGGCGCTGACCCAGAACAGCAGGGTGAAATTATAGGTGAGGCGACCGCCGAAGCGGTCCTGGGCGAAACCGAACAGCACGGCACCGAGGGTGGCGGTGAGCTGTACGGTGATGAAGGTGAGTACGCGCATCTGCTCGTCCCAGCCGATCACCTGCGCACCATAGATGAAGGTGAAGGCGATGATGATATAGATGCCGGACATGGCGAAGAAGGCCGACAGCAGGAACACGGCCAGGTCGCGGAAGCCCTGCAGTTCCGCCAGGGTGCGGCGCACCTGCTCCATACCCAGCCGCCAATAGCCCTGTGCCGTCGGTGCCCGCGCCGTGCCCCGTTCCCGCAGCCAGAGGAAGGTGGGGATGGCGGCCAGCAGGAAAAAAGCGGCCGCGAAGGGCCCCACCCAGCGCACATTGTCGAAGTTTTCCAGGCTCACCTCGCCCAGGAACAACAGCGCCAGGCCGGTGGCGACCAGGCCACCCACATAGCCCAGTGCCCAGCCAAAGCCGGAGATCCTGCCCAATTCCTCCGGTGGCCCGAGGTCGGGCAGGAAGCTGGCAATGAAGGACTCGCCGATGGAATAGGCATAGTTCGAGGTGATGATGAGCAGCACACCGAGCAGCACATAACCCGGCGCCACGAAATAGAGCAGGGCGGTGGTGAGTACGGTGGCGAGGTAGCTGATGAACAGGAAATGCTTGCGACGGGCGGTGAGATCCATCACCGCGCCCAGCACCGGTGCCGTGATCACCACCAGGAAATAACCCGTGGCCAGGGACAGGCTCCACAGCAGGTTGCCCAGGCGATAATCGTCCTGGGCGTCGCCGACGATGACCCGGGTGAACAGATCACCGAACACCACGGTGATGATGAGCAGGGTATAGGCCTGATTGGCGAAATCGAACATCGCCCAGCCGAAGATTTCCTTGCGGGTGGCACGCGGCGTCATCGGGAGTCCGGTAGGCGGATAGGGGAAGAGGGTAGCCCGAGCATGGGGGTAGTGTATATTAGGGAAGCTCTGATTTATTCGTCATTGCGAGGATGCCTTGACCCGAAGGGTAAGGTACACATGATGAAGCCCGAAGGGATTCTATGGGCCAGGAGCGACGCGGCAATCTCCAACCGATTGATTCTACGGTCCGTCAAGTGGTGATTGGTCGATACATCGTGGATTTTCTCTGCGTTGAGGCGATGCTGATCGTGGAGGCAGATGGTGGTCAACATCTGGAACAGCAGGCCTACGATTCGGAGCGAACGAGATGTCTTGAACGCATGGGTTACAAGGTCATGCGTTTTTGGGACCATGAGATATTGACTGAGATGGATGGTGTGCTGGAGCAGATCGTACAGGGTCTGACAGACGGCCCCTCACCCCGGCCCTCTCCCGGAGGGAGAGGGGGAACGAGGACTCGATGATGATAAATCCAGGATTTTGCGGCAAAGCCTCATTGTAAAGTGAGCATGGAAGTAGCAGGCCAAGGACACCCTGCAAAGGGAAACCGAGCGTCCCCTCTCCCTCCGGGAGAGGGGCAGGGTGAGGGGCATGCTCATTTTGCCTCACCGAGAAAATACGGGATATCAACCCATGTTCACCTTGCACCCGCAACTGCAAAAAGACTGTATCGAGCTGGGACGCTTTGACCTCTGCCGCCTGCTGCTCATGAACGACTCCCGCTACCCCTGGTGCATCCTGGTACCGGAACGGGAGGATATCCGCGAAATCTATGAATTGTCCCCGGCTGACCAACTCCTCCTGTTGGATGAATCGGTGCGCCTGGGGCGCTATATGACGGCGGAATTTCGTGCCCACAAGCTGAATGTGGCGGCGCTGGGCAATATGGTGCCGCAGCTGCATGTCCACCATATCGCGCGTTACAGCCACGATCCCGCCTGGCCTCGCCCCGTGTGGGGTCTGGATGAGGCGCGGCCCTACGACGAGGAGGGGTTGCGGGCCATGCAGGCCCGTTTCGGGCTGCTGCTGGAGGGCTGAGGCGCCCGCGCCGCCGCTTGGGAAAGTCAAGCCTTGCATGACCACGGGCAATTCCGGAAACTCCCCCCATGCCTGCACCCTTCGTCCACCTGCGCCTGCACACGGAATACTCCCTGGTGGACGGCATCGTGCGTGTCAAACCCCTGGTCAAGGCCGTGGCCGAGGCCGGTATGGCTGCCTGCGCCGTCACCGACCAGTGCAACCTGTTCGCCATGGTGAAGTTCTATCGCGCCGCCATGGCGGCGGGAGTGAAGCCCATCATCGGCTGCGATGTCTGGATCCAGAACGAGCAGGAAGCCGCCAAGCCCTTCCGGCTGGTCCTGCTGTGCCAGGACCGCCAGGGCTACGACAGCCTCAACCGCCTGGTGTCACGCAGCTATATCGAGGGCCAGCACCTCGGCATGCCCGTCATCAAGCGTGCCTGGCTGGCGGACAGCACGGCGGGGCTCATCGCCTTGTCCGGCGGCCGTGCCGGTGACATTGGCCAGGCCCTGCTGGCCGGCCGCGAGGCGGACGCCGCGGGCCTGCTGGAGTACTGGCAGGCCCTGTTCCCGGACCGTTTCTACCTGGAATTGCAGCGCACCGGACGGGAAGGGGAGGAGGAATGCCTGCACGGGGCAGTCTCCCTGGCAGCCTCCCATGGCGTGCCGGTAGTGGCCACCAACGATGTGCATTTCCTGCAACAGGATGATTTCGAGGCCCATGAGGCGCGTGTATGCATCCATGACGGCCGCACCCTGGACGATCCCCGGCGCGCCAAGCGTCATTCGGAGCAGCAATACCTGCGCACGCCGGAAGAAATGGCGGAATTGTTCGCCGATCTGCCCGAGGCCCTGGAAAACACCGTCGAGATCGCCAAACGCTGCAACCTGGAACTGACCCTGGGGCAGAACTTCCTGCCCGATTTTCCCGTGCCCGCGGGCATGACCATGGACGACTATTTCCGCGCCCAGTCACGCCAGGGCCTGGAGAAGCGTCTGGCAAAACTGTTCGACGCCAGTGCCCCGGAGTTTGCCGAGCAACGCAAGCCCTACGACGAGCGCCTGGAAATCGAACTGGACGTGATCATCCAGATGGGTTTCCCGGGTTATTTTCTTATCGTCGCGGACTTCATCCAGTGGGCCAAGGCCAATGGTGTGCCGGTGGGGCCGGGGCGTGGTTCCGGCGCCGGCTCGCTGGTGGCCTATGCGCTCACCATCACCGACCTCGATCCCATCGAATACGACCTGCTGTTCGAACGCTTCCTCAATCCCGAACGTGTGTCCATGCCCGACTTCGACGTGGACTTCTGCATGGAAGGGCGCGACCGTGTCATCGATTACGTGGCCCAGCGCTATGGCCGCGAGAAGGTATCGCAGATCATCACCTATGGCTCCATGGCCGCCAAGGCGGTGGTGCGCGACGTGGGCCGCGTGCTCGGGCACCCCTATGGCTTCGTGGATCGCATTGCCAAGCTGATCCCCTTCGAGATCGGCATGACCCTGGACAAGGCCCTCGAACAGGAAGAGACGCTGCGCGAATCCTACGAGAAAGAGGAAGAGGTGCACACTCTCATCGACCTGGCGCAGAAGCTGGAGGGCCTGGCGCGTAACGCCGGCAAACATGCGGGGGGTGTGGTCATCGCCCCCTCGAAGCTCACCGATTTCACACCGCTGTACTGCGAACCGGGTGGCCAGAGCATCGTCAGCCAGTTCGACAAGGATGACGTGGAGGCGGTCGGCCTGGTGAAGTTCGATTTCCTGGGGCTGCGCACCCTGACCATCATCGACTGGGCCCTGCAGACCATCAATGCCTCGCGTGCCCGTAGCGGCGCGGCGCCGGTGGACATCATCGACATCCCCCTGGATGACCCCAAGGCCTTCAGTCTGCTCAAGCGCTGCGAAACCACGGCGGTGTTCCAGCTCGAATCGCGTGGCATGAAGGATCTCATCAAGCGCCTGCAGCCGGATATCTTCGAGGACATCATCGCGCTGGTGGCCCTGTTCCGCCCCGGGCCGCTGCAATCGGGCATGGTGGACGACTTCATCAACCGCAAACATGGGCGCTCGAAAGTCGAGTACCCCCATCCCGACCTGGAGGTCATCCTCAAGCCCACCTACGGCGTCATCCTCTACCAGGAACAGGTCATGCAGATCGCCCAGGTGCTGGCCGGCTACAGCCTCGGCGCCGCCGACCTGCTGCGCCGCGCCATGGGCAAGAAAAAACCCGAGGAGATGGCCAAGCAGCGCGAGATCTTCATGGCGGGCTCGGGCCAGCGTGGCGTGGCGCCGGAGACCGCCACCTACATCTTCGACCTGATGGAGAAATTCGCCGGCTACGGCTTCAACAAATCCCACTCGGCGGCCTATGCCCTGGTGTCCTACCAGACCGCCTGGTTGAAGGCCTATTACCCGGCCGCCTTCATGGCGGCGGTGCTGTCGGCGGACATGGACAACACCGACAAGGTGGTGAACCTCATCGAGGAATGCCGCAGCATGGACCTGGCGGTGGTGCCGCCCAACGTAAACCGCTCCGGACACGCCTTCACGGTGCAGGACGACCAGACCATCATCTATGGCCTGGGCGCCATCAAGGGGGTGGGGCAGGCGGCCATCGAGGGCATGATCCAGGAACGGCTGGTCGCGGGCGAATTCCAGGACCTGTTCGACCTGTGTCGGCGGGTGGACAGCCGCAAGGTCGGCCGGCGGGTGCTGGAGGCCCTGATCCGCGCCGGGGCCCTGGACAGCCTTGGCGAAACCCGCGCCACCCTGATGGAGGCCTTGCCCCGGGCCGTGAAGCAGGCGGAGCAGCACCAGCGCGACGCGGTGGCGGGGCAGAACGATCTGTTCGGCGGTGGCGCCGAACCCGCACCGGTAGCGGTGGAGCTCCAGCGTCTGCCCGAATGGGACGATGACCTGCGCCTGAGCGGCGAACGCGAGACCCTGGGGCTCTACCTCACCGGCCATCCCATCGACCGTTACCTGCCGGAACTGGAGGCGATCACCAGCGGCACCATCGCCAGCCTGACCGAACAGGCAGGCCAGGGCGGTGGCGCCAATTCGTCCGGCTCCGGCCAGGGCGGCGGCTACGGCCGCGGCAACGAACGCAAGGTGGTGTTGGCCGGCCTGGTGGTGGAACTGCGCACCCGTGTCACCCAGAGCGGTGCGCGCATGGCCTTTCTCACCCTGGACGATCGCAGTGCCCGCATGGAGGTGCGCGTATTCACCAAGGTGTTCGAGCAGTACCGCGCCCTGCTGGCCCGGGATCGCGTGCTGGTGGTGCAGGGCGGGCTGGGCCTGGATGACTATTCCGGAGAGATGCGCATGACCGTGGAACAGGTCTACGACATCGACCAGGCCCGGGAACAGTTCGCCAAGTGCCTGGTGCTCAACCTGGAGGCGAGCCAGGCGGGCAACGATGAGGGCCGCGCGAGGTTTTTCCACGGTGCAGTTTGTGGCCAGAACGAGTAAAATGCGGCGAATTGTTTAGAAATCCACGCAAATCCCCGGTATCCAAAGGCCCATGAATCTCAATTTTCTCGATTTCGAACAGCCCATCGCCGAGCTCGAAGCCAAGATCGAGGAGCTGCGCTATGTGGGCGACGACGCCGAGGTCAACATCAACGAAGAAATCGCTCGCCTGCAGGAAAAGAGCCGCAACCTGACCAAGTCCATCTTTGCCAAGCTGACCCCCTGGCAGGTCTCGCAGCTGGCGCGTCATCCGCAACGTCCCTATACCCTGGATTACCTGGAACGCATCTTCACCGATTTCCAGGAACTGCATGGCGACCGCGCTTTCGCCGATGACGCCGCCATTGTCGGCGGCCTGGCGCGTCTGGAGGGCCGGCCGGTGATGGTGATCGGTCAGCAGAAGGGTCGCGACACCCAGGAAAAGATCCGTCGCAACTTCGGCATGCCGCGTCCCGAGGGCTACCGCAAGGCCCTGCGCCTGATGCGCATGGCCGAGAAGTTCGGCCTGCCGGTGCTCACCTTCATCGATACCCCCGGCGCCTATCCGGGCATTGGCGCCGAGGAGCGCGGCCAGAGCGAGGCCATCGCCCGCAACCTGTTTGTCATGGCGGAGCTGCGCACGCCCATTCTGTGCACCGTCATCGGCGAGGGCGGCTCCGGCGGGGCCCTCGCCATCGGCGTCGGCGACCGGGTGTTCATGCTGCAGCACGGCACCTACTCGGTGATCTCCCCCGAAGGTTGTGCTTCCATCCTCTGGAAGAGTGCCGACAAGGCATCCGAGGCCGCCGAGGCCCTGGGCATCACCGCCGAACGCCTCAAGGAGCTGGGCCTGATCGACGGCATCATTCCCGAACCCCTGGGTGGTGCCCACCGCGATATCGAACAAATGGCCGCCACCCTCAAGCAGACCCTGGTCCAGCAACTCGACCTGCTCGAACCCACCCCGGTGGACAAGCTGCTGTCCGATCGCTACCAGCGCCTCATGTCCTATGGGCATGTGAAAGAGGGTTGAGAACGGCAGCGACACCGGATGGTCCTGTAGGAGCGGGCTCTGCCCGCGAACAGAAGGATCTTCTTCCCGGTTCGCGGGCAGAGCCCGCTCCTACAGGCGGG
The DNA here is from genome assembly GCA_020201295.1 of Lysobacteraceae bacterium. Lineage (GTDB taxonomy): Bacteria > Pseudomonadota > Gammaproteobacteria > DSM-19610 > DSM-19610 > JAIVHA01. The sequence continues at coordinate 17,393 of JAIVHA010000042.1, forward strand.
ACCCGTTCTCGCGCTTGGTAACTGCCATGCCCTTCGATCCCGCCCAACTGCTTGCCCGCCTGAACAGCCTCGCCACCGCCAGTGCCTGCTGGGTGGCCTTCAGCGGCGGTGTCGACTCCCATGCCTTGCTCCATGCCCTCGCCAGCCGGCGCGCCGTCCTGCGCATGCCGCTGGGGGCAGTGCATGTGAACCATGGCCTGCATGGCCACAGCCCGGCCTGGGCGGAGCACTGTCGCCGGGTCTGCGCGGAGCTGGGTGTGGACTTCGTGCTGTTGTCCGGCGATGCCCGGCCCGCAACCGGAGAAAGCCCCGAGGCCGCGGCCCGCAACCTGCGCTACGGCCTGCTGCGTGACTGGCTGCCGGTAAACGCCTTGCTGCTCTCGGCCCATCACCAGGACGACCAGGCGGAAACCCTGCTGCTGCAACTGTTGCGCGGGGCCGGCCCCAAGGTGCTGGCGCGTAGTGCCGGGTTGTGCGCCGAGGCGGCGGAACTGCAGGAACAGGTGGCGCGCCAGGACCTGGCGGACGCCACCGGCGGCCGTCCCGGCACCCTCTCGGTAGCGGTCCTGCAAGGCCTGCCCGAGGCCCGGCGGCGCAACCTGTTGCGCCACTGGTTGCGGACGATGGGCTTCAGTCTGCCATCCCGGGCCGTGCTGGGGCGCATTCTCGCCGAGGTGCTGGCGGCCCGTGCCGATGCCGAGCCCTGTGTGCACTGGCCCGGGGCCGAGGTGCGGCGTTACCGGGACGATCTGTACGCCCTGGCGCCCCTGGCGCCACCCCCCGCCGGTGCGGGCCGGGACTGGGCACCGGGGGAGGTGCTGGAGCTTGCGGGTGGCACGTTACGTGCGGACACGGCAACGGGGCAGGGTTTGCGACTGACGCCGGGTACCCGCCTCCAGGTGCGTTTCCGGCAGGGCGGGGAACAGATTCGCCTGCCTGGACGCGACCATCACCATACCCTCAAACAATTATTCCAGGAACGCGGCATCCCGCCCTGGGAACGGGAACGTCTGCCCCTGCTGTATCTGGGGAAGGAGCTGGTGGTCGTGGCCGACCTGTGGGTGGTGGCGGGCCACCAGGCCGGTCCCGGCGAGCCGGGCTGGATAATCCACTGGTGCCTCCCGTAGGAGCGGCCTGTGGCCGCGAACATGCGTCATTCGAAGCATTCGCGGCCACAGCCCGCTCCTGCCCGGAAGCCTGTCCGCACTCCGTCCGCAGGGTAATAAATCCATCCCGATACCTGCCTATGGCCACAATGGCGATTGTCCACCGCGCCCCGTTCTGGTAGCCTTCAGTCCCGTCTCGCGATGCCCTGCATCGCTCCCGTTTCGAGCCTTCACCGGCTCCGCGTTATCCGGATTTTCATGACCCGATATATCTTTGTCACCGGCGGTGTGGTGTCCTCTTTGGGCAAGGGCATCGCCGCCGCCTCCCTGGGCGCGTTGCTGGAGGCCCGTGGTCTCAAGGTCACGCTCATGAAGCTGGATCCCTACATCAACGTGGATCCCGGCACCATGAGCCCCTTCCAGCATGGCGAGGTGTTCGTCACCCACGATGGGGCCGAGACGGACCTGGACCTGGGGCACTACGAGCGCTTCATCCGCACTACCATGTCCAAGGCCAACAACTTCACCACCGGCCAGATCTACGAGAACGTCATTCGCAAGGAACGCCGCGGCGAATACCTGGGCGGCACGGTGCAGGTGATCCCGCACATCACCGACGAGATCAAGCGCTGCATCCTGGAGGGCTCCAAGGGAGCCGACGTGGCCATGGTGGAGATCGGCGGCACCGTCGGCGACATCGAGTCGCTGCCCTTCCTCGAGGCCATTCGCCAGATGGGCGTGGAGCTGGGCCATGACCGGGTGCTGTACATGCACCTCACCCTGCTGCCCTATATCCCCACCTCGGGCGAGATCAAGACCAAGCCCACCCAGCATTCGGTCAAGGAACTGCGCTCCATCGGTATCCAGCCCGACATCCTGCTGTGCCGCGCCGACCGGCCGTTGCCCGATGATGAGCGACGCAAGATTGCCCTGTTCACCAACGTCGAGTCACGCGCCGTGTTCTCCGCCGTGGACGTGGATAGCATCTACAGGATTCCCGGCCTCTACCATCGCCAGCACCTCGACGACATTGTGGTGGACAAGCTGCGCCTGGACCTGCCGCCCGCCGACCTTTCCGAGTGGGACAAGGTGGTCCAGGACATGGAAAACCCGGAAGCGGAAGTGACCGTGGCCATGGTGGGCAAGTACGTCAATCTCACGGAATCTTACAAGTCCTTGTCGGAAGCCCTTATCCACGCAGGCATTCATACCCGCACCAAGGTGCGCATCCGCTACATCGACTCGGAACAGATCGAGGAGCATGGCGTGGGCGTGCTCGAGGACGCCGATGCCATCCTGGTGCCCGGCGGCTTCGGCGAACGCGGCGTAGAAGGCAAGGTCCAGGCGGTGCGCCATGCCCGGGAAAAGGGCGTGCCCTACCTGGGTATCTGCCTGGGCATGCAGGTGGCGGTCATCGAGTATGCCCGTGACGTGGCCGGTCTGGCCGGCGCCCACAGCACCGAGTTCAAGCGCGATACCCCACACCCGGTCATCGGCCTGATCACCGAATGGCGCACCGGCGACGGCCGCGTGGAGCGCCGCAACGAACAGTCCGACCTGGGTGGCAGCATGCGCCTGGGTGGCCAGGAATGCCGCCTGGCGGCAGGCAGCCTGGCGCGCCAGCTCTATGGCAAGGACGTGATCGTGGAACGCCATCGCCATCGCTACGAATTCAACAACCAGTACCGGGAGCGCCTGCAGCAGGCGGGCCTGGTCATTTCCGGTACTTCCATCGACGATTCCCTGGTGGAGATGGTGGAGCTGCGCGACCACCCCTGGTTCGTGGCCTGCCAGTTCCACCCGGAATTCACTTCCACGCCGCGGGATGGCCATCCGCTGTTCTCCGGCTTTATCCGTGCCGCACGCGCCTACCATGAGGATGGACAAGCCGCCGCCCCCCAGCTGGCGGGTGCCGACGCCTGAGCGCTTTTTTCGTCAAGGATTGAATGATGAAACTCTGTGGTTTTGATGCGGGCCTCGAGGCCCCCTTTTTCCTGATTGCCGGACCCTGTGTCATCGAGTCCGAAGCGCTCGCCCTGGAAACCGCCGGACAGTTAAAGGAAATTATCGATAGTCTCTCTATCCCCTTTATTTACAAGTCATCTTTCGATAAGGCCAACCGTTCCTCCGCAACCAGTTTCCGTGGTCCCGGCCTGGAGGAAGGACTGCGTATCCTGGAAAAGGTCAGGCAGCAGATCGGCGTGCCGGTGCTCACCGATGTGCACGAGGACACCCCCCTGAATGAGGTCGCCGCCGTGGTGGATGTGCTGCAGACTCCGGCCTTCCTGTGCCGCCAGACCAACTTCATCCAGAACGTGGCTCGCGCCGGCAAGCCGGTGAATATCAAGAAGGGCCAGTTCCTGGCGCCCTGGGACATGGCCAACGTGGTGGACAAGGCGCGTGCCACCGGCAACGAGCAGATCATGGTCTGCGAGCGCGGCGTGTCCTTCGGCTACAATAACCTGGTTTCCGACTTCGTGCCGGTGCTGGCACGCGCCGCCGTGGCCGCCGGCATCTCCGGTCTGTTCATGGAAACCCACCCGAATCCCGAGCAGGCCCTGAGTGACGGCCCCAACGCCTGGCCCCTGCCGCGCATGAAGGAACTGCTGGAAACCCTGAAGGTGATCGACCTGGCGGTGAAGGATCAACCCTTTGCCGAGGCAGATTTGCTGGGACGGTAAAAGTACGTCCCCTCTCCCTCCGGGAGAGGGACAGGGTGAGGGGAGAGGGAAACCACACCCCTTACCCTCACCCTAACCCTCTCCCCCAAGGGGGAGAGGGAATAATGCAAATTCTAAAGAATAGTCAATAATCATCTGTAATTGGAGTTAAAATGTCACTGATCGTCGATATTCGAGGACGGGAGATCCTGGATTCCCGCGGCAACCCCACGGTGGAAGCCGATGTAATCCTGCAGTCCGGCGCGCTGGGCCGCGCGGCGGTACCCTCCGGCGCTTCCACCGGCACCCGCGAGGCGGTGGAACTGCGCGATGGCGACAAGGGCCGGTATCTCGGCAAGGGTGTCAGCAAGGCGGTGAACTTCGTCAATACCGAACTGCGCGAGGCCCTGGTGGGGCAGAATGCCCTGGAACAGGTGAAGATCGACCAGATCATGGGCGACCTGGACGGCACCCCCAACAAATCGCGCCTGGGCGCCAACGCCATCCTGGCGGTGTCCCTGGCGGTGGCCCAGGCCGCGGCGCGCAAGGCCGAGGTACCGCTCTACAAGCTGCTCGGCGGCCGCGGCCCCTTCCAGATGCCGGTACCCATGATGAACATCATCAATGGCGGCGCCCATGCCAACAACAGTGTCGACCTGCAGGAGTTCATGATCCTGCCCGTGGGCGCGCCCAATTTTCGCGAGGCGGTGCGCTACGGCGCCGAGGTGTTCCATGCCCTCAAGGGCGTACTGCATGGCCGCGGCCTCAACACCGCCGTGGGCGACGAGGGCGGCTTCGCCCCCGACCTGTCCTCCAACGAGGCGGCCATCGAGGTCATCCTGGAGGCCATCGACAAGGCCGGCTACCGGGCGGGCGAGGACATCTTCCTGGGTCTGGACGTGGCCAGTTCCGAGTTCTACAAGGAAGGCCGCTACCATCTGGAATCCGAGGGCCGCGAGTTCAGCGCCGCCGAGTTCACCGACTACCTGGCCGACTGGGTCGACCGCTATCCCATCCTGTCCATCGAGGACGGCATGGCCGAGAACGACTGGGACGGCTGGAAGGTCCTCACCGAGCGCCTAAGCAACCGCGTGCAACTCGTAGGCGACGACCTGTTCGTTACCAACACATCCATCTTTCGCGAAGGCATCGACCAGGGTATCGCCGTTATCTGTTCCTGGCGCTGCTGGTACTGCTGTTGTTCCTGCAGTTTCGCCTGTGGGTGGGCGAGGGCAGCTTCGCCGGGGTCTGGCGCCTGAACCAGGACGTGGCGGAACAAAAGCTCGAAAACACCCGCCTGCGCGAGCGCAACGAGGCCCTGGATGCGGAGGTGAAGGACCTCAAGCAGGGCCTGGACGCCATCGAGGAACGCGCCCGCGAGGAACTGGGCATGATCAAGGAAGACGAGATCTTCTACCAGATCATCGAGGAAGAGGCCAAATGAACTTCTGGGCCCTGATCCCCGCCGCCGGCATGGGCCGCCGCATGGGCAGCGATGTCCCCAAGCAATACCTGCCGCTCGGTGCCAAGACCGTCCTCGATCACACGCTGGACGCCCTGGCCCGCCACCCCGCCATCGATGGCCTGGTGCTGGTGCTCGGTGCCGATGACCCGCACGCCGCAACGTTTCCCGCTCAGGTGGAGGGAAAGCCCCTGATGCTGGCGACGGGTGGTGCGGAACGTAGTGATTCCGTATCGAGCGGCCTGGAGGCGCTTGCGGCGAGGGGCGACGCACAGGACTGGGTGCTGGTGCATGATGCCGCACGTCCCTGCCTGCGCCGGGAAGACCTCGACCGGCTCATCGAGACCGTGCGCGACCATCCCGTGGGTGGCCTGCTGGGCGTGCCGGTGCGCGATACCATGAAACGCGCCGATGCCGGCGATGGCGTGCGCGAGACCGTGGACCGCGAGGGTCTGTGGCACGCCCTGACGCCGCAGATGTTCCGGGTCGGGCAACAGGAGCGGCTATGAGAATCGGGCAGGGCTTCGATGCCCATGGTTTCCAGGATGGCGGACAGCTGGTGCTGGGTGGCGTGCGTATCGACCATCCGCAAAGCCTTGCCGCCCATTCCGATGGCGATGTGGTGATCCATGCGCTCTGTGATGCCCTGCTCGGGGCCGCCGGCCTGCGTGACATCGGCCAGCACTTTCCCGACTCCGATCCCCGCTTCAAGGGCATCTCCAGCCGCAAACTGTTGCAGCACGTAGTGCAGTTGCTGCATGTGAACGGCTATGAGATCGGCAATATTGACCTCACCATCATCGCCCAGGCGCCCCGGCTGGCGCCCTACATCGCCGACATGACCGCCAACCTCGCCAACGATTGCCGGCTCGACACGGGGCGCGTCAATATCAAGGCCACCACCACGGAACAGATGGGCTTCACCGGCCGCGGCGAAGGCATCGCTGCCATGGCCGTCGCCTTGCTGCAGGAGTCAGGCGAGTAGTGCCGTATCCGGCGATCATAATAGCCACGGAAACACACGGAAACACACGGAAGATTGTAATTGCGCATAGCCACATTCCGTGTGTTTCTGTGTGGTTCCGTGGCCATTTTTCATTCCACGGTTGTACCCGATGACCGTGAAAGCCGGCATCCCTGCATTACCCCACGCCTGGGGCGGCCCCGCGGGGGAGGCCCGCCTGCGCGTGGAGCCGGAGGACTTCCAGGTCACCGAGATCCCCGTCTGCCTCCCGGATGGACAGGGCGAGCATCTCTGGCTGCGGGTGCGCAAGCGCGACAGCAATACCGAGTGGGTGGCGAAACAGCTGGCACGTTGGGCTGGCGTGGGCCCGGCCCAGGTCAGTTATGCGGGCCTGAAAGATCGCCATGCCGTTACCGAGCAATGGTTCTCGATTCAACTGCCGGGCCAACCCGATCCCGATCCGGCCGCTCTTGCCAGTGATGAATTCCACGTCGAGGAAATGGCGCGCCATTCCCGCAAGCTCCGGCGCGGCGCCCTCAAGGGAAATCACTTCGCGCTGCGCCTGCGCGACTGGCAGGGTGATAAAGCATTGCTGGAACAGCGCCTGCAGAGCATTGCCGCTGGTGGCGTACCCAACTACTTCGGTGAACAACGCTTCGGTCATGACGGCGGCAACCTGGAACAGGCCCGGCGCCTGTTCGCCGGTGAACTGAAGAAATGCCCGCGCCACCAGCGCGGCCTGTACCTGTCCGCCGCACGCTCCTGGCTGTTCAATCACATCGCCAGCCTGCGCGTAGCCGCCGGCACCTGGGACCAGGCCCTGCCCGGGGATTTTCTGCAGCTCGACGGCCGCCACGCGGGTTTTGTCGCGGAAGTCGGTGATGGCGAACTCGCCGCACGCTTGAGCGCCCTGCAAGTGCATCCCACCGGCACTCTGTGGGGGCGGGGCCGGCCACAGACAGGCGAACCCCAGACCCAATGGGAAGCGGAACAACTGTTTAGCTTGAGTGCCGGGGCCTATGCCACCATGGTGGTGCGAGAATTGGTGGAGGGTATTCAATAGCGGGTAATCGAGTTTTTGTATTAAAAGTCAGTTGGTTATGAATATACGAGCCCGGAATGCCGCGAACCGGGTTGTTTGTGGTCGAAGAAAAAGCATATAAATGAACCATTAAGAACATACTGCAGGAGAATGATGAAAACACCATTCTCGATGTCGATGCCAATGGCAACGTGTGTGCGATCACCTTTGAACATGCCAGCCATCGCACGGACGTGAGTCATCTGATTGTGGAAGACATCGCGGCATGATCCATCCCCGCGAAATTTTGATTTGGCCGACATATCGCGCAGATGTATGAAACGTGTTTGCAAATAACTTGGTGTCAAGAAACTCACCGTCCGAGACGACGGGGACGGATGGCGAGTCTGCAATCCAGCTATACGAGATGGGAGTGAACAAAACCTTGACGCACCACCAGCTTGCCAGCCACCAGTCACGATGGAGGATGAATCGATGCTGCTAGACGAGATTCGCGCGAACCGGGCATCGATCCTGGCATTGGGTGAGGAGTTTGGCGCCCGCCATATCCGTATTTTCGGCTCGGTGGCGAGAGGCGAGGAGCGGCCCGACAGTGACATCGATTTCCTGGTGGAACTGCCCCGTGGCTATGATCTGTTCGCGCAGCGCATGCCCCTGACGGATCGACTGCGTGGACTGCTCAACCGGCGGGTCGAGGTGGTCCCGGAGCATGAGCTGAACCGGCATATCCGGGACCAGGTGTTGCGCGAGGCAGTGGAGTTATGAGCAAGTCCTGGGTGCCCTATGCAAGGCATATCCTCGATGCCATTGCCAAGATTCGGCGCATCGATGAGTGCTTTACGATGCCGTCCTGCGTAATCTCCAAACCCTGTCCGAGGCCAGCCAGTTGTTGCCGGACGACAAGAAGACCCTCTGCCCCGAGATACCCTGGCGGGAGATCAGCGGTTTCCGCAACATACTCGTGCACAATTATCTCGGTGAGATCGACCCTCTTACGGTGGAGGGAGTGATCAATCACCATGCTGGACAGCGCCGGTGAAAATGCGGAAAGTTCCGTATCTGATTGATAATCAGTTGCTGGACGCGGCCCAGTGGTTTGCCGGCGTGACATAAAATGCTGTGCAGATCGGAAAAACTCACAAAATGGGAATCAATATTCACAAATAGTGAATTACCGGTTGGCTGAAGTGCTTACTGGCTTGACAGTATTTTTTCTTCTACCTAGCAGAACCAAGGCCCGGAACAAGATCCAGGACCCAGTCAAGCTGTACCGTTTAATCGACATAGTGGACATCAACCAGTGGGCGACCTTGGGCGCTGACGCCGGACCTTGATCGGTGTTTTGTGTGGCAGCGTACATACGGAAGAATAAATTGCTGGCACACTGCCCCCATGCAGTAGCAGATGGTCTGATGCTGATCCGCCGGATCAGGATGCAGACAACCTTACAATCTGATTTGCATGAGGAGATCAAAATGGATATCAATATTCGAAAAGCAATTCTGGCGGGCGCAATCGCTGCAGTGATTTCAGCACCCACATTCGCTGCCGAAGGCGTCCAGTATGAAGGCTCTTCTGACGCATCAGGCAAGACCGAATCGGATATGCCTATGCGTGGCCAATCTACAACCGGGGATTCCCTGGATAGACAGCAGAACATGGAGCACAAGTCCATGGGCACGACTGCCAAGAACCAGGTAAAAGACAACCCGATTTACTCGCGGTCCGCGGAAAGTCTTGATGGCGTGGAGATCGTGGATGTGGCAGGTGAAGATGTTGGCACGATCGAGAGCGTCGTGCTGGCAAAGGATCGCCGCAGTGCACACGCAGTGGTTTCCACAGGCGGCATGCTGGGGGTCGGCGCGCGCGAGGTCCTGATCTCCCTCGACGAACTCAAGACGGTGGGTGACAAGTTGCAGCTGAATATCACCCAGAAGCAGCTCGAAACCCGCCAGGAGTATCAATCAGAGCAGTATGTAGAGCTGGAAGGAGAAAAGCCAATCGGCGGAGCGATTTCCGAGTTCTCGGCCTTCGAAACGGAAGAGGAAGCCTCGGATCCGTCCCTGGCACCCGACGCGCCGGAATCGTCGCAGTAACAAGCCCTGTGCCTGGCACGTAATAAACGGGCAAAGGGAAGGGGTCAGGTCTTGTATTGGTATACCCATCATCCAGGGTATGCCGGTACAGGAACTGACCCCTTTTTTACATGATGAGCCATTCCATAAATCTTGATCGAACCCATACGCCACAGGGCGCATCCGACCGGTTTGCGTATGGCTTGACGAGGCTGCTGCGCTTTTTAGCGGATACCTTCTTCGCCAAACGCTATGGGCACCGCGCGGTCGTCCTGGAAACCATCGCTGCGGTTCCCGGCATGGTGGGGTCTACGCTGCAGCACCTCAAGGCATTGCGGCACATGTCCGACGACCATGGATGGATTCGTACGCTGATGGATGAAGCCGAGAACGAGCGAATGCACCTGTTGACCTTTATCGAGATCGCACAGCCGACCCGCTTCGAGCGCTGGCTGATCATCCTGGCGCAGGGAGTTTTCTATAATTTCTTTTTTCTGCTGTACCTGATCTCGCCGCGCACGGCGCATCGGGTCGTGGGTTATTTCGAAGAGGAAGCCGTGGCCAGCTATTCGGAATTCCTCGCGGAAGTGGAGGCGGGGAACCGTGAAAACGTGCCGGCTCCGAAGCTGGCCATCGATTATTGGCACTTGTCGCCGGACGCCAGGCTGTCGGACGTAATCATTGCTGTGCGCGCCGATGAGGCCGGTCACCGCGATGTCAATCACGATTTCGCCGACCAGCTCAGCAAAAAATAAACCTCCCTTTATTGCTGCGCTACAAGCGTTTTAGTAGCACATAGACCGCCCCCGTGCCGCCATCCACGGGCCGGGCGGTGGAGAAGGCTAGTACCTCGTCGCGCTGGCGCAACCAGCCATCCACCTTGCCCTTGAGCACTGGCCCCTGGTTCCGGGAACCGCGGCCCTTGCCGTGGATGATGCGCACGCAGCGCAAGTGGCGCAGCCGGCACTGGTAGAGAAACTCACTCACGGCCTGCCGGGCAATGGGTACGTTCATGCCGTGCAGGTCCAGTTCCGCACCCACCGAGAACTGGCCGCGGCGCAGTTTGCGCAGCAGCTGGTGTTGCAATCCCGGGCGTGCGAAGCCCAATTCCTCGCCGGTGTCCATTTCCCAGGGTTCGAACAGGTCCGAAAGGGCGTCCTGCAGCACGGCGCGTTCGTCGGCCAGGGCGAAGCGCGGACGCGGGGCGGGGCGCTTGTGGGCCGGTGGCACACGGTCATGGGCGACGGGGGTGACGGGGCCGACACTGGTGCGGAACAGGTCGCGATCTTCCGGACTGATGGGGGATTTTTTGCGGGACATGGCGAGGCTGCAAAGGGCCGGAAGTCGGATCAGCATACTGGTGCTGTTGCGTGCTGCCAAGCGGGGTTGTCGGGCGGGAGCCCGCCAGGGGAGGATAAGGCGCAGCACGGGGTGGCAGCGATTCCCGGGGCTGGGAGAACCGGCATTCTTCCCGTATAGTACTGGTCTGCATGAAAAAAACAGGCGGTCCGGGGAGACCGGTCCGAGACCATGAGAATTCTGATCAGTAACGACGATGGTTATACGGCGCCCGGCATCCGCTGTCTCGTCACCGGCCTGCTGGACGAAGACCCGGACATCGTGGTGTCGGGCATCAACGCCGGCGCCAACCTCGGCGATGATGTGATCTATTCCGGCACCGTCGCGGCTGCCATGGAAGGTCGTTTCCTCGGTCTGCCGGCCATCGCCGTGTCACTGGCTTCCCATACTCCTACCCATTACCCCACGGCGGCACGGGTGGTGCTGGAACTGGTCAGCCGCCTGACGGTGGATCCGTTGCCGGCGGACACCATCCTCAATGTCAATGTGCCGGATGTCCCCTGGGACGAGCTCCAGGGATTCAGTGCCACGCGTCTGGGCCACCGCCACAAGGCGGAGCCGGTGGTGCGTGCCCAGGATCCCCGCGGTCGGCCCATCTACTGGGTGGGGCCTTCCGGACCCGAGCAGGACGCGGGGCCGGGCACCGATTTCCACGCCATCCGCAACGGCCATGTCTCCATTACGCCGATCCAGGTGGATCTTACCCGCCACGATGCCATCGACAAGGTGGCGAGCTGGCTGTGCACGCGGGCCTGAGCCGTACGTCATGCACAAAGGCAACCGAGGTATCGGCATGACCTCCCAGCGCACCCGCGACCGGCTGGTGGAGCGACTGCGCGAGGAAGGCATCCGCAACCATGCCGTGCTGGAGGTGATCCGCGCCACTCCCCGCCACCTGTTCGTCGACGAGGCCCTGGACAGCCGTGCCTACGAGGACACTGCCCTGCCCATCGGCCATGGCCAGACCATCTCCCAGCCCTACATCGTGGCACGCATGACGGAGCTGGTGATCGCGAAGCAGCCGCAGAAGGTGCTGGAGGTAGGCACCGGTTCCGGCTACCAGGCGGCGGTGCTGGCGCAACTGGTACCCAAGGTCTACACCACTGAACGTATCGAGGCCCTGGCGACCCAGGCACGCCAGCGTTTCCGGCAGTTGGGTCTGCGCAATGTGCGCGCCACCCGCAGCGACGGCACGATGGGTCTGCCTGACTTCGCACCCTATGACGCCATTATCGTTACGGCCGGAGGCGAGTCGGTACCCGAGGCCCTGCTGCAACAGCTGGCGCCCGGTGGTCGATTGGTGATGCCGGTCGGCGGCCGGGACTACCAGGTGCTGACCCTGGTGGAGCACACCGAGGAGGGCTTCGTGCGCGAGACCCTGGAGCCGGTGGTGTTCGTGCCCCTGATTGGCGGTATCAGCTGATGGCCCTGTTCACGAGCCTGTATGACCGGATGATGCACTGGGCACGACATCGTCATGCGGCCTGGTACCTGGGCGGACTGAGCTTCGCTGAGTCCTCTTTTTTCCCCATTCCACCCGATGTGATGCTGGCCCCCATGAGCCTCGCCCAGCCGCGGCGGGCCTGGTTCTTCGCGCTCATTACCACGCTGACGTCCGTGGCCGGCGGCCTGTTGGGTTACGCCATCGGCCATTTCGCCCTGGAATGGCTGGCACCCCTGATCAATGAAGGGGGGCGCTGGCATGATCATTCCCAGCATGCCTTGGCCTGGTTTACCGAGTGGGGCTTCTGGGCGGTGTTCCTGGCCGGCTTCTCGCCCATCCCCTACAAGGTTTTCACCATCACCGCCGGCGCTCTGGCCATGCCGCTGCTGCCCTTCGTGATGGCGTCCTTCATCGGGCGCGGCTTGCGATTCTTCATGGTGGCGGGCCTGCTGGCCTGGGGCGGTCCACGCATGGAGGCCATGCTGCGCCGCTACGTGGAATGGCTGGGCTGGCTGCTGGTGGCGTTGGCGATAGTGGCATACCTGGTGATCCGCAATTCGTGATAGGGTCTTAACGTCTTTCCTCCAGGGATAGCCGGGGCGCGAATTCGGGAACCGCAGATCAGAACTGCCTCAGGTTGCCGGGAACCTAATGTTGAAACGTACCATCACTGCACAACGAGTTCTCCTGTTGCTGTTGCTTGGCATTTCATTGACGTGGCTGAACGGCTGCAGCAATGTCGCACAACCCCCGATCACCGATCGCAGCGCGGGTTCTGCCTGGACACCGGACAGCCATCGCGTGCGCCCCGGTGAAACCCTGTATTCCATCGCCTTCCAGTACGGCATGCGCTATGAAACCCTGGCGCAGTGGAATGGCTTGCGTTCGCCTTACACCATCAAGGTGGGGCAAACCCTGCGACTGAAGCCATCCGCACCACCAACACGCACACCGTCCCGTAGTAGTTCCAGTACATCAGCATCTTCTGATTCTGTGAAACAAGCTCCCGCCACGACGGCATCGCGGCCATCACCCGCGCCGCCACCGGTGCGGAAAACCTCCACAATTACATGGCAATGGCCCGCGCAAGGGCCGATTTTGCGTACATTTCAGGGGAACAGCCACGGCAAGAAAGGTATCGAGATCGGTGGTGGCCGAGGCCAGGCGGTGCGGGCCGCGGCACCGGGACGCGTGGTGTATGCGGGCAGTGGACTTGTCGGTTACGGCAGGCTTATCATCATCAAGCACGACGCACGTTTTCTTAGTGCCTATGGCTTTAACGATACGTTGTTTGTCCAGGAAGGGTCACAGGTCCATGCAGGTCAGGTGATCGCGGAAATGGGCAGTAGTGGCACCAACCGTGTGCAACTGCATTTCGAGATTCGCAGGGATGGCAAGCCGGTTGATCCACTGCAATACCTGCCAAAACGCTGATCGTTACGGCACTGGTCAAGAAAGGTCGTGGAGTGGAGTATACGGTCCGCAGATTCTTCAGAAGAGGCGGCTGAAATTCACGCAACAGGGTTGTAGCGAGGTGGATCATGCCCAAGACCAGCAAGATCTCCAATCGAAGGGATGCCGACCGTTTTCAACGGCCCCCCATATTGGCATCCGCGTTTGAAAATGATGAGGATGTCGTCGAGAAGGTGAGTCACGACGTCGAAACCGAAACCAACACCCGGAAAACGGTTTATACCGCCGGGGAATATCCCGATAATCATCCCGATGCGACGCGACTCTATCTGAGCGAAATCGGGTTTTCCCCGCTGCTGAGCGCCGAGGAAGAGGTGTACTACTCACGCCTCGCGCAGAAAGGCGTGGAATCCGGCCGCCGTCGCATGATTGAAAGCAATCTGCGTTTGGTGGTGAAGATCGCCCGCCGATATATGAATCGTGGCCTTGCCCTGCTGGATTTGATCGAGGAGGGTAACCTGGGTTTGATTCGCGCGGTGGAGAAGTTCGATCCCGAGCGTGGCTTCCGCTTCTCCACCTATGCCACCTGGTGGATCCGTCAGACCATCGAACGGGCCATCATGAATCAGACCCGCACTATTCGTCTGCCCATCCATGTGGTGAAGGAACTCAATGGCTATTTGCGGACCGCACGACAACTGGCCCAGCAGCTCGACCATGAACCCAAGGCGGAAGAGATCGCGGCGGTGGTCAACAAGCCCGTCGCGGATGTAAAACGCATGCTGGGGTTCAATGAACGAGTGACGTCCGTCGATATCCCCATTGGCCGGGACTCGGGTAAATCCGTCATCGATTCGGTGCCCGACGAGAACAACCTGGATCCATCCGAACAGCTGATGGACGATGATGTGCTCTCCAACCTGGATACCTGGGTGGATCAGCTCAGTGCCAAGCAGCGCGAGGTACTGGAGCGCCGCTTCGGTCTGCACGGCTACAAGGTCTCGACCCTGGAAGAAGTGGGCAGTGAGATCGGCGTGACCCGGGAGCGGGTGCGGCAGATCCAGATGGACGCCCTGAAACGGCTGCGGGAAATCATGGAGAACGAGGGTTTTTCCTCCGATGCGCTGTTTTCCTGAGTCTCTTATTCGATCATGAACAATGCCGCCACCACTCGCCGGCCTTCCCCCAGCAGGATGTTGTAGGTCCGGCAGGCGGCGGCGGTGTCCATCACCTCCATGCCGATGCCCCGCTGCAGGAATACCGCCATGCAGGCCGGGGCCGGAAAACGCAACCGTGCGCCCGTGCCCAGCAACAGGATTTCCGGCTCCAGGCCCCATAGCGCCTCCAGGTGTGCTGGCTGCAGTTCCCCGAAACCCGGCGCCCAATCGGGAATCAGTCGGTCAGCGGTTACCACTACATGGCGATCGACAATGTGCTCATTGACCACGATCCGCCCCTGTTCATAGGCACGGATACTGTTCTGGTCGGGCAAGTGGTCCTGGGCGAAGCGCATCCTGCTACCTTACCCAATCGGGGTCAGGTCTTGCAATCCAACACCTGCGCCTACCTGAATGGTACGATACCGCTTCAACAGTGCTGGATTGCAAGACCTGACCCCACCTAGGATAAGGACCAGCACCCGGGTCCTCCCCTGTAGGAGCGGGCTCTGCCCGCGAACGGGAATGCCACCGGCCCTTCGCGGCCGAAGGCCGCTCCTACGGGAAGGATACGCGGCTAACTGCCACCTGCGGCGACGATTTTCGCGACCGCATCTTGTGTCCGGGGCGCAATTTCAGTAATGTGGCTTGTTTGACTCTATGTCATTGTTTAACCTTCCGTAACCGCTGCCCAGAGTGCCAAATTGAACGACGAATTCGCCAGAATCAAGCGCCTTCCCCCCTATGTGTTCAACATCGTCAATGAGTTGAAGGCCAAGGCGCGCGCGCGCGGGGAGGACATCATCGATTTCGGCATGGGCAATCCCGACCGGCCTACGCCCCAGCACATCGTCGACAAACTGGTCGAGGCGGCCCAGCGTGGTGATACCCACCGCTACTCGGTGTCGCGCGGCATCCCGCGCCTGCGCCGCGCCATCTGCACCTGGTACAAGCGCCGCTTCGACGTGGACCTGGATCCCGAGACCCAGGCCATCGTCACCATCGGCTCCAAGGAAGGCCTGGCCCACCTGGCCCTGGCCACCATGGGCCCGGGTGATGCGGTACTGGTGCCCAATCCCGCCTATCCCATCCATCCCTACGGCTTCGTGATCTCCGGCGCCGATATCCGTCATGTGCCCATGATCGAGGGGGTCGATTTCTTCGAGGCACTGGAAAAGGCCATCAAGGATTCCTGGCCCAAGCCCAAGATGCTGGTGCTGAACTTTCCCGGCAACCCCACCACCCAGTGTGTGGAGCTGGACTTCTTCGAGCGGGTGATCGCCATTGCCCGCGAGCACAGCATCTGGGTGGTGCACGACATTGCCTACGCCGACCTGGTGTTCGACGGCTACGTGGCGCCCTCCATTCTGCAGGTGCCGGGCGCGACCGACGTGGCGGTGGAGTTCTACAGCCTGTCCAAGAGCTACAACATGCCCGGCTGGCGCGTCGGTTTCATGTGCGGCAACCAGACCCTGGTGGCGGCCCTGGCGCGCATGAAGTCCTACCTGGACTACGGCATGTTCACCCCCATCCAGGTGGCGGCCATCACCGCCCTGGAAGGCCCGCAGGAGTGCGTGCGGGAGATCGCCGCCGTCTACGAGAGCCGCCGCGACGCGTTGTGCGACGGTCTCAACGCGCTGGGCTGGAAGGTGGAAAAGCCCAAGGCCACCATGTTCGTGTGGGCACCCATTCCTGAACAATACCGGCACCTGGGGTCGCTGGAGTTCTCCAAACGCCTGCTGGCCGAGGCCAAGGTGGCGGTGGCGCCGGGCATCGGCTTCGGCGACTATGGCGACACCCATGTACGTTTCGGCCTGATCGAAAACGAGCACCGTACCCGCCAGGCGGTGCGCTGCATCCGCGAAATGTTCCGCAGGGACGAAAAACAGAAGAAAGTCTCCGGAGGAGAATGAGCTTGAAACCCGTCAACGTAGGACTGCTGGGACTCGGCACCGTCGGTGGCGGCACCTTCAACGTGCTGTCCCGCAATGCCGAGGAAATCACCCGTCGTGCCGGCCGCGGCATCCGCATCAGCCACGCGGCCGCCCGCGACTACGATCCCGCGCGCCTGCCCGGCATCGAAAATATCCAGGTCAGTGACGATGCCTTCCAGGTGGTGGACAATCCCGAGGTCGACATCGTCGTCGAACTGATCGGCGGCTACAGTCCGGCCAAGGAGCTGGTGCTCAAGGCCATCGAGAACGGCAAGCACGTGGTCACCGCCAACAAGGCACTGATCGCCCTGCACGGCAACGAGATCTTCGCCGCTGCCCAGAAAAAGGGTGTGATGGTGGCCTTCGAGGCCGCCGTGGCCGGCGGCATCCCGATCATCAAGGCCATCCGCGAGGGCCTGGCTGCCAACCAGATCGAATGGCTGTGCGGCATCATCAACGGCACCGGCAACTTCATTCTCACCGAGATGCGCGACAAGGGCCGCGACTTCGATGACGTGCTCAAGGAAGCCCAGGCATTGGGTTATGCCGAGGCCGACCCCACCTTCGACGTGGAAGGTATCGATGCTGCCCACAAGCTCACCATCCTGGCTTCGCTGGCCTTCGGTATTCCACTGCAGTTCAAGAAAACCTACACCGAGGGCATCACCAACATCACCCGCGAGGATGTCGCCTATGCCGAGGAACTGGGCTACCGCATCAAGCACCTGGGCTTCTCGCGCCGTACACCTGCCGGTGTGGAACTGCGTGTGCACCCGACCCTGATCCCCGAGCGGCGCCTGATCGCCAACGTGGATGGCGTGATGAACGCCGTGCTGGTAAAGGGCGATGCCGTGGGCCCGACGCTGTACTATGGTGCCGGTGCCGGCGCCGAACCCACGGCCTCCGCGGTGGTGGCGGACATCATCGACGTGGTGCGCACCCTCACCGCCGACCCGGAAAACCGCGTGCCGCACCTGGCCTTCCAGCCGGGCGCGCTGGCGGACCTGCCCATCCTGCCCATGGAAGAGGTGGAGACCGCCTATTATTTGCGCATGCTGGCGGTGGACCGCCCCGGTGTGCTGGCCGATGTGACCCGCATCCTCGGTGATTCCGGCATCAGCATCGAGGCCATCATCCAGAAGGAACCGGCCGAGGACGCCACCGACGTGCCGGTGATCATGCTCACCCGCCGGGTGCGGGAGCAACAGATGAACCAGGCCATTGCCCGCATCGAAGCCCTCGATGCCCTGCATGGCCCCGTCACGCGCATCCGGGTGGAGCACCTGGACGCGCAGTAGTGCTGGATTTTACGTTTTTATATCACCGCAAAGACGCGAAGGACGCAAAGAAAACCCGATAGTTGCAATACATTCCGTGGCACGAAGCATGAAGTCCCCGCGCCTGGAATGCATCGGCAGTACGATTAGGCTCGGGCACTGTAGGAGCGG
>JAIVHA010000043.1 GCA_020201295.1 Lysobacteraceae bacterium
CAGCAGGAGCTGACCCAGGCCGACGAGGCCTGGAACGAGGTGGAGGCCCATATCCGCATCGATGGCCAGCGCCTGGAAGAGCTCGAACGGGAACTGCTGGAACTGGAACCGGAACTGGAAGAACTGCGTGCCCGCGCCGAGGTGTCCAGCGCGGCCCTGGCCGAGGCCGAGCAGGCCATGCAGCAGTGGCAGAGTGAATGGGACGACTTCAACCGGCGTGCCGCCGAGCCGGCCCAGACCGCCGAGGTGGAGCGCACCCGCATCAATCACCTGGAACGCCAGCTGCAGCAGCAGTCCCAGCGCCTGGAGCGCCTGCGCCAGGAGCACCAGGGCCTGTCCGCCGCCGACCTGGAACGGGAACTCGAGGCCCTGGCCGAGCAGGAACGGGAGAAAGAGGCCCGCGCCCAGCAGCTGCAGGAAGAACTGGAGCAGGTGCGCGGCGGTATCGAGGGCCTGCGCGGGCAGCTGCAGGGCCATACCAATGAACTCAATGAAGCGCGCGGTCGGCAGCAGGATCAGCGCGGTCGCCTGGCCTCCCTGGAGGCCCTGCAGCAGGCCGCCCTGGGCCAGGGCAGCGGTGCCGTCAACCAATGGCTGGAAAGCCGGGGCCTGGGCCAGGCGCCACGCCTGGCCCAGCAGCTCGAAGTGGAGGCCGGCTGGGAACGGGCCGTGGAAACGGTGCTGGGCGACAGCCTGCAGGCGGTGTGCGTGGATGGCGTGGACCCGGTGGCCGAATGGCTCGACAGCCTGGAGCAGGGCACCCTGACCCTGGTGGACACCCGTGCCAGCGGCGCTACGGCGGCCGCCGCCGGTGAACTCGTGCCCCTGTTGAGCAAGGTCAAGGCCGCCTGGTCCCTGGACAGCCTGCTGGGCGACGTCTTCGTGGCCGACAGCCTGGGCCGGGCCCTGGCCTTGCGCGGCCAGCTGCAGGCACGCCAGTCCATCGTGACGCCCGAAGGCATCTGGCTTTCCAGCGGCTGGCTGCGGGTGGCGCGCGACGAGGACCAGCAGGCCGGGGTGCTGGCCCGTGAGAAGGAGATCGGTGTCAGCCGCGCGGCCCTGGCCGAGGCCGAGGAAGCGATCGAGCAGTTCCAGGAGGCCCTGGACCAGGCCCGCGAGGCATTGCAGGACAGCGAGCGGCGCCGCGATGATCTGCAGGTGGAGGTCAACCAGGCCCACCGTGCCCATAGCGAACTGCGCGCCCAGCTCGGTGCGCGCCGCTCCCGGCTCGACCAGGTACAGGACCGCATCAAGACCCTGGCCGGGGAAATCGCCGAACTGGACGCGCAACAGGAGCGCGACACCGGGGAACATGCCCAGGCCCGTTCGCGCCTGCACGAGGCCCTGTCCGCCATGGAGACCCTGGCCAGCGAACGCGAGGAACGCGCCGCTCGGCGCGAGGAATTGCGCCGCACCCTGGACGATACCCGGGCCCGCGCCCAGGCCGACCGCGATGGTGCCCAGGGCATCGGTCACAAGCTGCAATCGCAGCGCACGGTGCGTGACAACACCACCCACAACCTGGAGCGCATGCGCAGCCAGGAAACCCATCTCCAGCAGCGCCGTGAAGAACTGCGCGCTGCCCTGGAAAGCAGTGCCGAACCCCTGCGCGAGATGGAGGAGGAGCTCACCCAGTCCCTGTCGCGCCGCCGCGCGGTGGAGGCGGAGCTGGCCGAGGCGCGCCGCCGGGTGGAGGCCATCGAACACGACCTGCGCATCCAGGAACAGGATCGCGGCACCAAGGAGCGCGCCAGCCAGGAGCTGCGCGAGGCCGTGAGCCAGGCACGCATCGCCTCCCAGGAGATTCGCGTGCGCAGCCAGACCCTGCTGGAGCAGCTCGCGGAAACCGGTTTCGAGCTGGAGGCGCTACGCCAGGAACTGCCGGAAGAGGCCAATGCGCAGGCCTGGGAAGAGGAGGCGGAACGCCTCGCCCAGCGTATCCAGCGCCTGGGCCCCATCAACCTGGCGGCCATCGAGGAATACGACGAACAGAGCGAGCGCAAGCAGTACCTGGACGCCCAGCACAAGGATATCAGCGACGCCCTGGAAACCCTGGAAAGCGCCATCCACAAGATCGACCGCGAGACCCGCACCCGTTTCAAGGAGACCTTCGACAAGGTCAATACCGGCATCCAGGAATTGTTCCCGCGCCTGTTCGGGGGCGGCCACGCCTACCTGGAGCTGACCGGCGAGGACCTGCTCGACACGGGTGTCACCGTCATGGCGCGTCCTCCCGGCAAACGTAACAGCACCATCCACCTGTTGTCCGGTGGTGAGAAGGCGCTCACCGCCGTGGCCCTGGTGTTCGCCATCTTCCGCCTCAACCCCTCGCCTTTCTGCATGCTCGACGAAGTGGATGCGCCCCTGGACGACGCCAACGTGGGTCGTTTCTGCGACCTGGTGCGGGAGATGTCCGAGACGGTGCAGTTCATCTTTATCACCCACAACAAGATCACCATGGAGTTGTCCAACCAGCTGACCGGGGTGACCATGCACGAACCCGGTGTCTCGCGCCTGGTGACGGTGGATGTGGACGAAGCGGTGCAGATGGCGGCGATGTAGGCGGCTATAACGCCTCGTGCCCTCCCTGCAGGAGCGGCCTTGGCCGCGAATGTCTCACCGGAGCTGGCCCGGTTCGCGGCCAAGGCCGCTCCTGCAGGGAGTATGACCCGGTGTCGCCCCTGGGGCGGGCCGCTGGGTTTTCTAACTGATTCAGATTGCTTCGTCGCTGCGCTCCTCGCAATGACGGGGCAAGCAGAGCTTGTAAGGGAAAGATGCGATGGACGGCCTGCGACTGATCCTGTTGATTCTTGGTGTGCTGGTGGTGGTCGGGGTCTACCTGTTCGCACGCGAGCAGGGCCGCCGCAAGGTGCGCCACCAGGCCCGCGCCGCTGGTCGCGAACCGGTGCTCGGTCTCGACAGGCAGACCCCCAGGGATGATCTCGACGAAGCGAAGCTGAGCGAGGAGCTGGCACGCATGCAGGCGGTACTGCGCGAGGAAGGCCGCCCGGTTCCCGAAGCCGCTCCGGCGGAGCCGGTCATTATCCCCTCCAGTCGTTCCCGCGCCCGCAAGGAAGCGGCCCGTCCCGGCACGGGTTCCACCCCGACCGAATCCCCGCAGGACAAGATCGTCACCCTTCATGTCATGGCGCCGGCCCACAGCCCGTTTCGTGGCAAGGACCTGCTGCGGGCCTTCGAGCTGGCCGGGCTGGAATACGGGGACATGAACATCTACCACCGTTTCCTGGTGGTGGACGGCCAACCCCGCAATGCCTGTTTCGTCGCCAACCTGGTCAATCCCGGTACCTTCGATCCCGAGCAGATGGATCGCTTCACCACGCCGGGCCTGTCCCTGTTCCTGCGCCTGCCTGGCCCCGTGGAAGGGGTGCGGGCCCTGGACGACATGGTGGAGATCGCACGTACCCTGGCCACGGAACTCAACGGTGAACTGCGCGACGAGACACGCAGTGCCCTGAGCCGCCAGCGTATCGAACACCTGCGCAGCGAGGTGCTGGAGTTCGAGCGCAAGCTGCGCGTACTGCACGCCAAGTCCTGACCCGGCGGTCCAGTCCATGAGCCAGGCCCGGGATCTCAAGCGCATCGATGAGTTGCGCACCCAGCTGCATCACCATAACTACTGCTATTACGTCCTCGACACCCCCGAAATCCCTGACGCGGAATATGACCGTCTGTACCGCGAGCTGCAGCAGCTCGAGGCCAGGTATCCCGATCTGGTCACGCCGGATTCCCCCACCCAGCGGGTCGGTGCCGAACCCCTCAAGGCCTTTGGCACGGTGCAGCATGAGTTGCCCATGCTGTCCCTGGACAATGCCTTCAATGACGAGGAGCTGGCCGATTTCGATCGCCGCGTCCGCGAGCGGCTGGAAGTGGAGCAGGTGGAATACGCCGCCGAGCCGAAGCTCGATGGCCTGGCGGTCAGCCTGCTGTATGAAAACGGCGTGTTGGTGCGCGGCGCCACCCGTGGCGATGGCACCACCGGCGAGGACATCACGGCGAATGTGCGCACCATCGCTTCCGTGCCCCTGCGCCTGCAGGGCGAGGCACCGCGTCGCCTGGAGGTGCGCGGCGAGGTGTTCATCAGTCACCAGGGGTTCCTGCGTCTCAACCAGGAGGCGCAGGCGAAGGGTCAGAAGCCCTTCGTGAACCCGCGCAATGCCGCCGCCGGCTCGCTGCGCCAGCTGGATCCACGCCTGACCGCGGAGCGGCCGTTGGAGATCTACTGCTATGGCATCGGCGTGCTGGACGGGATGGAAGCGCCGCCACGTCACAGCGCCACATTGGCGCAGCTGCGGGACTGGGGCCTGCGCGTCTATCCTGGCGTGACGACCGTCACCGGCCTGGATGGCTGCCTGGAATATTATCGCGACATGGAAGCGCGCCGTGCCGAACTGCCCTTCGACATCGACGGCGTGGTGTTCAAGGTGGACCGCCTCGACCAGCAGCGCGAACTGGGCTTCGTGTCGCGCGCCCCGCGTTGGGCCATCGCCCGCAAGTTTCCCGCCCAGGAGGAAATGACCAGGGTGCTGGGCATCGATGTACAGGTGGGCCGCACCGGCGCCATCACCCCGGTGGCGCGCCTGGAGCCGGTGTTCGTGGGTGGTGTGACCGTTACCAATGCCACGCTGCACAACGAGGACGAAGTGCACCGCAAGGATGTGCGCGTCGGTGACACGGTACTGGTGCGGCGTGCCGGTGATGTCATTCCCGAAGTGGTGCAGGTGGTGTTGTCGAAACGACCCAAGGGCGCACGCCGTTTTGTCATGCCCGTAACCTGCCCGGTGTGCGGTTCGGAGATCGAGAAAGCGGAGGGCGAGGCAGTGGCCCGCTGCTCCGGTGGTCTTTACTGCGCCGCCCAGCGCAAGGAGGCCATCAAGCATTTCGCCTCGCGGCGCGCCATGGATATCGAGGGCCTGGGCGACAAGCTGGTGGAGCAACTGGTGGAGCAGGGCCTGGTCGAGGACGCGGCGGATCTCTATGCCCTGACGGCGGAGCAGCTGGCCGAACTGGAACGCATGGGGGAGAAGTCCGCCACCAATTTGGTCGCCGCCCTGGAAAAAAGCAAGGACACCCGCCCGCGGAACAGACCCTGGCCGGCAAGACCTTCGTGCTGACCGGAACCCTGGCGGGCATGACCCGCGACCAGGCCAAGGAACGCTTGCAGGCCCTGGGCGCCAAGGTCAGCGGCAGCGTATCGAAGAAGACCGACTACGTCGTCGCCGGTGCCGAGGCCGGTTCCAAGCTCGACAAGGCCGAGGAACTGGGTGTGCCGGTGCTGGATGAGGCGCAACTGTTGGCGTTGCTGCAAGGCTGAACCGGCCAGGACTGCCACAATGTTTCCAGGAAGGGTGACTACAAACGGGGATTTCCGTGCACTCGGCTGCGCGTTACTTCGACCCGGGTTGCCAGGGATGGGGAAAGGGCTTATAAAAGAACCAATAACAACGAGAATGCGGGAAATAAAAAAAGCATGTTAACGGGCGTCTACACCTTATTCACCCAAATCGGCGGTTATCCGGGCGTGTGCACCCTGTTTCGCGTTATCGGCTGTGCGTCCGATAACAGTGGTTATACATTCATCAAATGAAGCCTAGATGTTTACTAAATACAAAACGTTGATTTTCTATTGCGCAATTATACTGTTCTTGGCTGGGTGTTACACGTCGAGAGGTGCGTACGATCACTTCGACAGAATACTAGGAAGCATGGTTGGAAAACCATATGAAGATGCTTTTCAGGAAAATACTGGGATGCTTTCGGGTCTGGAACCAACGCGAGTAGAAAAGCTTGATAACAGAAACGAATTAAACGTTTTCGAGGATTACTTCAAATATCGAGTGCGCAAGCAAAAGCCATGTAACGTGTTTGTTGAGATCGACCTTGAAACAAACATTGTCACAAAGGCGTACTCAGAAGGAGAGGAATGTTGGATGCCTTACTAATCCTCTCTGGGTTCACCAGGCTAATGTATAACAAGACACCCAAGCGGGACGGCTTCGCCGCCCTTTGGCTTCGTCGTTATACGTCATGAAAAAGATACCAACGGATCTGGATATATTGAAAGTCATATATGAGCTATATGAACCCCAATACCCTGGTTCGGATACGCCGGGTACTAAGGGAAAAAATGATCCGTACATGCCAATTGATTTAAATGCAGTTGCGGAAAAGCTGAAATGCAGACCAGAAATGATATTCGGTCGTCTTTACTATCATCTGGATAGTAA
>JAIVHA010000044.1 GCA_020201295.1 Lysobacteraceae bacterium
AGGCGGTGGCCCTGGGGCCCGATGCCCTGATCATGGCCGACCCCGGCCTCATCATGCTGGTGCGCGAACGCTGGCCGGAGTTGCCCGTTCATCTCTCGGTGCAGGCCAACACCATGAACCATGCCAGCGTGAAGTTCTGGCAGCAGCTGGGACTGAAGCGCATCATCCTGTCACGCGAACTGTCCCTGGACGAGGTGGAGGAGATTCGCCAGCAGTGCCCGGACATGGAGCTGGAGGTGTTCGTGCACGGTGCGTTGTGCATCGCCTATTCCGGTCGTTGCCTGCTGTCGGGCTACTTCAATCATCGCGATGCCAACCAGGGCAGCTGCACCAATTCCTGCCGCTGGGACTACAAGCTGCACGAGGCCAGCACCGATGCCAGCGGCGATGTGCAACGCTATATCCCACCCGCGGCCCAGACCGGCGATGGCCAGCGTCATACCGCTTCGGAGCAGGTCTACCTGATCGAGGAGCACGAGCGCCCCGGCGAGCTGATGCCCGTGGAGGAGGACGAGCACGGTACCTATATCATGAACTCCAAGGACCTGCGCGCCGTGGAACATGTGGAGCGTCTGGTGAAGATGGGCATCGACAGTCTGAAGATCGAGGGCCGCACCAAGTCACACTACTATGTAGCCCGCACCGCCCAGGTGTATCGCCGCGCCATCGATGATGCCGTGGCCGGGCGCACCTTCGATCCGAGTCTGCTGGGGGTGCTGGAAAACCTTGCCAACCGCGGCTACACGGACGGCTTCTACCAGCGCCACCATGCCGAGGAATACCAGAACTACCTGAGCCATCATTCCGACAGCCTCAAGCAACGTTTCGTCGGAGAACTCTGCGGCTATGAATCCACCACCGGCCTGGCCGAAGTGGATGTGAAGAACAAGTTCGCCATCGGTGACAGTCTGGAACTGTTGCTGCCC
This sequence comes from Lysobacteraceae bacterium, assembly GCA_020201295.1. Classification (GTDB taxonomy): domain Bacteria; phylum Pseudomonadota; class Gammaproteobacteria; order DSM-19610; family DSM-19610; genus JAIVHA01. The sequence continues at coordinate 927 of JAIVHA010000044.1, forward strand.
GACGGCAATCGCCGCTTCACCCTGCGACACATGGAAAGCCTCCAGGGCGAGGCCATGGCCGAGGCACCCGGCGGCGGCTACCGGGTGCGCATCCCGCTGGAAGCGGGAGAATACGAAATGGGATTGCTGGCGCGGGACCTGGATTGAAACGCTTTGAAACTAGCTGCAACCCTTGGGACGGGGCAGGCCGGCCACCTTGTTGGCGCACTTGATCAGGCCGGTGGGGAACAGCGAATAGATGTACTTCTGGTCGCTGCGATCCTTGCCGAACTTGGCCTTCATGATCTTCGAGAACACCCGCGGTTCCGCCACGGTACCGTTGTCCTGGAAGTATTCGCGTGCCGCGTGGATGATGTCCCAGTGTTCCTGGGTCAGTTCCGGTATGTTCTCGTTCTTGGCGACCTCCACGGCCAAGTCTTCGCTCCACTCGTCGAGATTCACCAGCCAACCGGCCTCGCTCAGTTCGATCACTTTACCGTCAACAACAGCCTGCATGTTTCAACTCCTGAAATAATCTTGGATAGCTATCAGGAATAGCCTCGGGATGCCAAATCGGCCGGCGCGGGCCTACTTGCGGCGGGTAGGCAGCCGGCGACGGTTCTTCTTGTCCGGTTCGTAGCGCAGGATGCTGCGCCGGTCATGGTGTATGCGGCGAACCTTGTCATCGCGATGTTCCAGCAAGGGCAGGTAATGGCAATGGCAATCGAGCTCACAGCCGGCCAGGGGCAATCGTGGCGCATAGTCGAGGGCAAAGGCCTGGCCATGCAGTTCCTGCACTTGAGAACAGCTGGGACGGTCCTTGCGGGTTTGAATGGTCACTCCCCAGTACAGACCGGAACGTTTCAGGTAGTCGAGCCGGTCGACCTCGGACCGCGTGGCGGAAACGGGGGTGGCGCGGACTACGCGTTCGCGCGCCCGTTTCCGGCGCAGCGCCCACAGCAGTCCCAGCACCAGGGCCAGGTACAGTAAACCGATTGCTACGAGTGTCAGCATATGTCTCCTCGCCCCTTTCCCGGAACTACCGTGCAGGGGGGGCTGCCGGTTACAGGACAAGCATGTGTCGGGAGGGCATGGGAAGGCAAGGGATCGGGTTGCGGAGGTCTTGCGAAATAGGAAAGTGAAGGTAAAGAAAACGTGTCCAGGCAGGAAATACCCGGAAAAGAAAACACTGCCAAGCGTAACACGCAGGATACGCCTGTGAAGAAACCCCGCGGCGCTGCCACGGGGTTTCGACGACTGGGTTAACCGGCTGCGGTTACCTGGGTCGCCTGCGGTCCCTTGGGGCCGTTTTCGATTTCGAAGTTCACGGCTTGACCCTCGGCCAGGGTGCGGAAGCCGCCGCCCTGGATCGCGGAGAAATGGACGAATACGTCCTTGCCGCCGTCGTCCGGAGTGATGAAGCCAAAACCCTTGGATTCGTTAAACCACTTAACAGTACCTGAAGCCATATCTATTGCCTATGCTGATCAAAACGATTGTTCATTGCCACTCACGGGGAGGTTGTTCGCAGGAAAATGCCGGTAGGGATTTCTGAAAAGAACCTGGCTTGAGTGCAACGGTTTCGAGTCTACCCTAATCGCTGCCGGGAATACTACTGTTTGGATGTTATTTTTTCACCCGTTTCACTCCTCGGCGGAAATGGACAGGCGAAAACGGATGTACTGGGCCTGGGTCATGGACGTTGACTCAGCGCGCCTTGAGCCGTACGCGAATGGCCTCTTCCTGATCCTGGTCGTCGAGTTGTTCTTCCAGTTGGCGAATGGCCACCCGGGTCTCCGGCAACAGCACATCCTCGAGGGCGCGGGCGCGGCGTTCGGTGCGTCGGTAATCGTCCATCAATCGGTACAGGTTGCCCGAAGGCAGGGCCAGGTCCCGTGCCCGCAGGAGCAGGAAGTGAAAGATCCCGGCGGCGCGGGGCAGCCTGGCGAGGGGTGCATAGTCCGGGTCCTGGTACATCCATTCCGGCACTGTTTCGCGCCGCAACAGACCACCCAGGGCCGGCAGATCCATCCAATGGGTGATCCAGGCGGTGGCCGCCTGCCAGGGGCGTGCCTGCAAGCGCGCCTGGATATAGTCGTAGCGCCCGGTGTCAATCCGCATCATGGTTCCGGTCCCCGTCCGCCGCGCTGAGGGCGGCGGCCAGTTCGGCGACGATGGTATCGACATGGGTGTCGTCGAGTTCCAGGCGCTGGCTGAGCTCGGTGAGGCGGCGGTGATGCTGGAATCGTCCTGGCGCAGCGGCATGTTCCGTCCTGTCGTCATTCGGAAAGTGGCTGAATCCGGGCACCCGACCGGGTGCGCTTCATCAGGATCGACAGCGGGTTTAAGGTACCCACAATGCCAGCGGGCGGCAAGGCGTATCGCGGTGCAGTCGGGCATGGATATTCTTCACATTGTGACGCTGGCGCCCGTGGGGGACATTCATGTCACAATACGTTACTGTGCCCAGGCGGTCAGGGCAGGCTGCCTGTGCCACGCGCGTGGTGGTCCGTAACCTCCGCGCTCCATTGGGGAAAGACAAGGACAGGAACATGAACAAGAGATTGGTTTGTGCAGGATTCGGCCTGTGCGGCCTGCTGTTGGCCAGCACGGGAGCAGTGGCCATGGAGGTCAAGACAGGCCTCTGGGAAAGCCACATCGAAACGGAGATCGAGGGCTTGCCCGTATCACCTCCGCCCATGACCCATCGCAACTGCGTCACCGAGGAGGACCTGGTGCCACAGATGCAGTCTCCGGGCCAGGAGTGTGAAGTGCTCGAACACAGCACCAGCGGCAAGACGGTCACCTGGCGGGTGCAATGCAAACAGGACGGTATGACCATGACCGGCCACGGGAAGATCGTCTATTCCGGTGAGCGCTATGAGGGTAATGTGGTCATGACCATGGACGGCGGCCCCATGGGGCCGATGAAAATGACCCAGACCATGACCGGGCGGCGCATCGGTGACTGCCCGTAAGTGCAGGGCGGGGCCGGTGGAAAGCCCTTTTCTTGCCCCGGTTGATGGCAGTTTTCGTTGCCGGGATTTTTCCACCCGGCCACCCAGGGGGGCGCCGGGGAAAAAGGCCGCGCAGAAACGGCTCGAGACCTGCATCAGCGTCCTGGATGAGCAGCAACGGCGACTCTATGCGCATCAACGCCACGCCCTGTTGCTGATCTTCCAGGCCATGGATGCGGCCGGCAAGGACGGCACCATCCGGGCTGTCATGCGCGGGATCGATCCCGCCGGCTGTCACGTGTTCTCTTTCAAACAGCCGAGTCCGCTGGAACTGAACCACGATTTTCTCTGGCGCACCAACCGTTGCCTGCCGGAGCGGGGCAATATCGGGATTTTCAACCGCAGCTATTACGAGGAAGTACTAATAGTCCGGGTACACCCTGAGTACCTGGACCAACAGCGACTTCCAGAACCTGCGTCCCTGCAGCAGCTCTGGCAGGAACGCTATGAATCCATCCGCTGCCATGAGCAGCACCTGGCACGCAACGGCACCCTGGTTCTGAAATTCTGGCTGAATATCTCACGAAAGGAGCAGCGCAAACGCTTTCTTTCGCGCATCGACGAGCCGGAGAAGAACTGGAAATTTTCCGAAGCTGATGTACGGGAACGCCAGCACTGGGAGGCCTACATGGAGGCCTACCAGGAGGCGATAGCCAATACCGCCCGCCCCTGGGCTCCATGGTATGTGATCCCGGCCGACGACAAGGGCTACATGCGTCTTTGCGTGGCGGAGATCATCACTGCCAGCCTGCAGCAGCTGGAGCTGGAATATCCCCGCCTGAGCGAGACGGAGATCCAGCGCATCCAATCACTGCGTTCATTGCTTGAATGATAAAAACGGAGTACCCCATGTCGACCCGCCTGATGATCCTGCCCAGTCCCGTATTCGAACAGATCCGCCTGGTGAGTGTGCCGGAGGATTTCGAGGAACACGAGGTCTACCGCCATGTCACCGGCATCATTGCCAGGACGCAGGAAGCCAGCCCCGGCTGTGGCTGGGAGGAACTGGCCGAGGCTCTGGAAGACCATGGCATCACCCTGGTCGATTGTATCCTGGGGCCGGAATTGCCCTGTTCGGGGGATGTCACCTAGCGCCTCAAGGACTCCAGGCTCGCCAGCAGGGGTTCACGGGGCAGCTTCAATAGAAGGAATGCGCCGAGCACGATACCGATTACCGTGAAGGTTAACAGCGGGCGAATTTCATCCCAGCGCACCTGGCGGCGACCATGTCGACTCAGCACCAGCGAGGCGCTGAAATCCAGCATCAGGCACAGGGGCACCACGAACTGCAGCGGGAGAAAATGCGCAAGCAGAGGTACCGCGATGAGGCCCGAGCCGAAACCGGTGATGCCGCGGATGAAGTAGGCCGCAAGCAGGATGGCCAGGGTGATGACAAGGGTGGCAAGCGTCATGAGAGACTGGTGGCTTCAGAAATCAGGCGGGCAATCGAGGTGCAGCGTGCGGCCATTGCCTGGATGGGTAAAGGCCAGGGTACGCGCGTGCAGCAAGAGGCGCTCTGTATCGTCATCTTCGCCATAGAGCCGGTCCCCGAGAATCGGATGACCCAGGTGTTTCAAATGTACGCGCAGCTGGTGTGAGCGGCCGGTTACCGGGTTCAGCAAGAGTCGCGTGGTGTCGCCTCCGGCGGGCTGTTCCAGGTATCGATAATGGGTCAGCGCAGCCTTGCCGTGCAGGAAATCCACCTTTTGCCTGGGACGGTTGGGCCAGTCGCTGAACAAAGGCAGATCGATGCTGCCGGCGGCATGGGGCAGCCGCCTCGGCATGCAGGGCAAGCAGCAGCAGGCCCGAGGTTTCCATGTCCAGCCGGTGGACGATGCGGGCAGCGGGGAATTCTTCCTGTACTCTCCCCGACAGACAGTCCTGCCGGTCGGGGCCGCGACCCGGCACGCTCAACAGGCCGGGTGGCTTGTTTACCACCAACAGGTCCGTGTCCTGGTAGAGGATATCAAGCCCCTTGTGTGCGGGTGGCTGATATCGATGGAAAGGTGGGGAAGCGGCTGGCATGTGCAACAGGAACTCACTCGAGGGTGAAGTAGAAGCGCGCACCCGCGCCAGGGCTGGATTCCGCCCAGATCTGGCCTTGGTACCGCGCCACGATCCGGGCCACGGTTGCCAGGTCGATGCCGGCGCCTTCGAATTCATTGACACCGTGCGAGGGTTCAAAGGAGTGAAACAGCTTGTCCGTATCTTGCATCGAGTTCCTGCAGGTGATCACGCTATTGTTCAAGCTCCTGGCTGGTGTGGGAGCAGAGTAATGTATCCGGCCATGGTATCGCAGTGCCCGTGATTTCGCATGGCCCTGGACCGCGCGCTCAAATCCGGCAGGCTCCTGGACGTTTTCCGTGCTGATATCTTTATTTGCTGATTGTTTCCCCATGGTTTTTTTACCCGATCAGCCTCGGTAGTCAGAAGAAATAATGATCACCGTCATGGCTTTTCACTGGATAGGTGCATATTGTTAGCGTTGGAATTCAGACAAGTGCCAGAGGGAGGCAGAACCATGACGAAAACCATGATCCTGGTAGCCGACAGCAGCCGGGCACGGCTGTTTATCGCCGATACACCCAAGGCGACACTGCGTGAAGTGGAGGATTTCACTTCACAAGGCGGACGTTTACAGGAGGGCGAGCTCGTGAGTGACCGGCCCGGCAGTGCGCGAAGCCCCTCCGGGCATGGGCTGCATGCCTACGAACCGCCCACCACGGCCCAGGAGGAGGCGCGTCTCCAGTTCGCCAAGCACCTGGTGGAGCGCCTGGAGCAGGATCGCAGGCAGGGGGTTTTCGACCAGTTCGTCCTCGTGGCACCCGCCGCCATGCTGGGCAAGTTACGGGCCGAGATGAAGGGTCCCTTGGCCAAGCTCCTGGTGGAAAGCCTGGACAAGAACCTGGTGCAGCAGTCGCCGGAGGAGCTGCGTACGCAGGTGAGTGTGCTGTTGTAGATAGATAGGCCGGGCAGGGGGCGGCGAATTCACCTCGGGTCCCTGCCGCGATTACAGCATCGACGCCATGATCGGCGGGCGTGTGGAGAAGGTCTATGGCACCGCCTGCCGGCAGCTGGCGGGTGCAAGGCTAGCGCGCCTCAGCCCCGCCCCGCGGGGTTCCGGCGCGGTTTGATCCTCGTATTCAATCGTTTGCCGTTCCGTGAACTGCGGTACATAAAGTTTCCGGGCGCCGGACCGATATGGTGTAAGGGGTAGCATCGACCCGGAACCGCGCCGGTCAGATTCGAGGAGTTCTCATGAAAAACAATGCGATATCGTTGCCCGATTCATCCGCGACGGCCGCCCGGCCAACGGTGCTGATTGTTGATGACTCACGACTCATGCGGGTCGCAATCAAGAAGATTCTTAAAGACGAATTCGAGCTCATCGAGGCGGTCGACGGCGAGGATGCCTGGAGCCGGCTCATGGAAGAACCCGCGATTGCCTGTATCTTCAGTGATCTCTCCATGCCCAACCTGGATGGCTATGGCCTGCTGGCGCGGGTGCGCGGTTCCGATGATGCGCACGTGCGCGCGCTGCCCTTCATTGTCATCACCGGGAAGGAAGGGGACCTCGGTGGTCTGCTGGAGGAAGTGCGAGGCCATGGCGCCACGGACCTGGTCGGCAAGCCCTTCAAGAGCGATGAAATCATTGCCCGCACCCGTTCCCTGCTGGCGGTGGACACGCCGACTCCGGAAGCGCCCACCGTGAATGAGGCGCCGGCCGTGGATCAGGCCGCCGCGGCGGAAGCATGTCGTATTCGCGAGGAACAGGAAGCGGAAGCTGCGCGCCGGGCAGAGGTAGCGGCGCGCCAGGCAGCCGAGCAGGCGGAGCAGGAACGCCTCGCCGCGGAAGCGGCAGCGCGCCAGGCCGAGGAAGAGGCCCGGATCTGCGAGGAATTGCGCGCCAAGGCAAGGCTCATGGCGGAGGAGCGCGAGCGGCAACGCCTGGCAGAAGAACAGGCGTTGCGCCTCAACCCGCTACAGAGGCTTTTTGTGCGCCTGGCGCTGCCGTTCATGTCCCTGGCCAATCGCCTGTTGCGCCTGGGCAAGGACGAGGCCCTGGAAAAATTGCGCAAGCGGCTGCGCTAAGTATCATAAGTTCCAGTGTCATGTGACGAAGGCGGCCTGGTGCCGCCTTCGTTCGTTCCCGCCTGATTACTTGATCCGTCTCATATTTTGTCCGGATTTGAACCTGGCTCGCGAATGCGCCAAAATGCCCCCCTGCCTGTCCCGGGATGTTTTGTTTCGGGCCTGTCAAAACAAGACATTAGCAGTTAACCAAAAGGAGAATGATTGTGAAGTTGATTCTGTTAGGCGCCCCGGGCGCGGGCAAGGGCACGGTTTCCAAGTTGCTGACGGCCCTCGATGGCTCGGTGCAGATTTCCACTGGTGACATACTGCGCGGCGCCGTGAAGGATGGGACCGAGCTGGGTAAAAAGGCGCAGGCCTTTATGAAGGCCGGGGACCTGGTTCCCGATGACCTGATCATGGGTATCATGGAAGAGCGTTTGCAGCAGCCCGATTGCGCCAACGGTTTCCTGCTCGATGGCTTTCCGCGCACCATCCCCCAGGCCGAGGCCCTCGAAGTCCTGCTGGACAGGCTGAACATCAAGCTCGATGCCGTGGTGGATCTGGATGTGCCGCGCGAGGTGCTGCTCGATCGCCTGACTACCCGTCGCACCTGTTCCAACTCCGACTGCCAGGAAATCTACAACATCAAGAGCAAGCCCCCGAAGGTGGAAGGCGTGTGCGACAAGTGTGGCAGCCCGGTGATCCAGCGGGATGATGAAACCGAAGAAGCCATCAGCAAGCGCCTCGATACCTACAACGAAAAGACCGCACCCCTGGCCTCTTTCTACGAGAAGCAGGGTAAGCTGATGAAGGTCAACTCTACCTCCAGCGATGCCGTGGTTGCAGCCATCAAGCAGAAGCTCGGCATGTAGTTCCGTTCGCAAGGCAGGCCAGGAGCCTGTCGGACTTGGGACTGATCTCGGCAACTGCTCCATGCGTTGCTCTACCTCCTGCATCCATGCAGTCGTACTGCGCGGGTGGGAGAGTGGCCCATTTTCCAGATCCTTTTCGTCGAATAGCTACGGCTATTCTCCTCAAACGATCGGAAAAATGGACTCACTCTCCCACCTTGCTCGCTACGATCGCCCAAGTCCGACAGGCTCCTAGTGTCCGGCCTGCCCTTGCAGCTCTTTTTCCCACCAGGCTGGTAACTCGGCCACGGACTCCAGTACCGCATCGGGTCGCACCTTGCCTTGCAGGTCCTCTGGCCTGAACTTGCCGGTTTTTACCAGTACTGCCCTCAACCCGGCTTCTTGCGCCCCTCCCACATCGCCGTGGATATCATCGCCGATCATCAATAATTCCCCGGCATCCAGTCCAAGGCTGGCCGCTGCCACCTGGAAAAAAGCGGGTGCGGGCTTGCCGAATACCCTGGGTGTCAGGCCGGTGGCATACTCCAGCGCCGCCACGAACGGACCAGTGTCCAGTTGTAGCCCGCCTGGAGCCTTCCAATAGCGGGTCATGCCCAGGGCGATCAGGACAGGTCGGGGATCCCGCATGAGGCAGGTGAAGGCCTGGTTCAGGCGGGCGAAACTCCATTCGGTGCCGAGATCGCCCACCACTACGGCGCTGACAGGCTGATGGATATCGTCGTCCCATTGCGGCAGGTCGGCGAATTCCACCCGGGTGGCTTCCGGCACGAACAGGGCCACGGGACCCTGGCTGTGGGTGCGCAGCCAGTGCGCGGCCGCCCGGGGAGGGCTGATGATGCGGTCCACCGTTGCCGTGATCCCCAGGCGCGCAAGCTTTTTCACGATATCGGATCGAGGTTTCGAAGTGGTGTTGGTTACGAAGCAATGAGGAATATCCAGTTCGCGTACCCAATGGAGGGTATGCAGGGCACCGGGAATGGCTTCATTACCCTGGTACAACACCCCGTCGAGGTCGAAGAGGATGGCCTTCATGATGCATCATTCCCGCAGCAGGGCACGCAGCTCTTCCACCAGTTCCGGCGCATCCCACTCCCGGGTGCCGACGGCCCGGTGCCGGATGATTCCGGCAGGGTCGATGATATAGGTGGTGGGCAGGCCGATGACGGGGTATTCCTCGACGATACGCCCTTCCCGATCCATCAGCAGGGGAAAGGTCACGGGATAGTCGCCCGTGAAGCGGAATATGGTGTCCTCGTCCTCTCCCACGTTGATGGCCACCACGGCAATGGCCTCATCACCGACCCGTTGATGCAGGCGTTCCATGGCAGGCATCTCCTCGCGGCAGGGCGGACACCAGGTCGCCCAGAAATTCAGCACCACCACCTTGCCGCGATAGTCGGATAGCTGGTGCGTGCGGCCCTCGGTATCGGGCAGGGTGAATTCGGGTGCGGGCTTGCCGAGGAAGGCGGGCAGTGTCTGTGGCGTGGAGGGCTGGGCCAGGACCGGTGTGGTCAGGATGGCGGACAGCAGTACGCAATGGACGAGCAGGGCATTCAGGATGATACGGGCTGGTCGCTGGCACATTGCAGGTCCTCGATCAAAAAGCTACGGGTCTCTCCGAACTGTTCCCAGGTTACTTCGAGCTTGAAGCGGCTCCCGGGCGGTAGATCGATCATGGTCATGCCCCAGTTGTAATCACCGGCTTCGTAGGTCTGTTCTGCTGGCAACAGGGCCCACTGGAAGGCAATGCGGGCCGCTGGCGCCGCGTCTTCCCGTTCCCAGAGCCTGGCCCAGTCCTCGCGGGTGAGGATGCTGGCGCCCCGGTCCCGGTGCTGGACCGTCCAGTCCTGTTGGCGATAGTGGAGTGGGGAAGGTTGCGCTTCATGGGAAATGTTACGGAATACGGTCTGGAAGACACAGCGTCCGGCAATCCGTTCCACTTGCTCGGAACTGAAGCCCCGCGCCAGGAAAAAGGCGCGGCTCTGGTCGGGAATGCGCTGCACCAGGCGCAGGGACATACCTTCGTCGCGGATTTCCCAATAGGGCAACTGGGCCTGCTCGTCGATGCCCGTGGTCAGTGCTGCGGCGGACAACCCGCCTGGCGACATGGCCAGCTGCGCCAGGAATATGATGGTGGACTGTTTCATGACCTCATGATAGCGCATCTGCCTCACCAGAGGATTACCCTGCCATCGATGTCATAGAAGGTGCCGGTATCTTCCGGTTTCATCTGCGCCAGGATGGCACGCATTGCGGTCACGCTTTCCGTGGTGGAGATCTCGGCATGGGGGCCGCCCATGGCGGTCTTGACCCAGCCGGGATGGAGTATGGCTACGCGAATGCTCCTGGTTTGCAGGTCGATGGCAGCGCTTTTCAATACCGCATTCAATGCGGCCTTGGAGGACCGGTATACATAGCTGCCCCCCGATCCATTATCCGCCATGCTGCCCATCTTGCTGCTCAGGCAAGCGATAAGCTTGTGTTGACTGCTGGCGATATGCTCGACGAAAGCCTCCATCATTTTCATGGGGGCGATGACATTGATACGCATGGCGCGCAGCCAGAGATTTTCGTCGGTATTACCAAATACGGCATCATCCTGGCCATACACGCCTGCGTTATTGAACAACAGGTCGATGGCTTGCCCTTCCAGCTCCCGGGCGAGGCTGGTAATGCGCCCATGATCCGTTACATCCAGTTGGTGCAGGTGGATTTTATGGTTTTCCGCAGCCAAGACATGGAGCTCCGTGGCCCGCTCCGGGTCGCGGCAGCAGGCATGGACCTGCCAGCCAGCGTTAGCGTACTGGCGCACCAGTTCCAGGCCGATGCCGCGATTGCTGCCGGTCACCAGGATGGTTTCATTCATGAGCGATACCTTATGCGTGCGTGGAATTTCGTCTATGCTTGAACTGATGCGAATCGAGGAAGATCGTCGCTGGGGCATGCCCGGGGAACTTATCCACCCTGCTTCCATCCTACTACAGGTGTCGACATGATCAACAGGAGGATTGAATGCTCTTCAGACAGCTACAGGAACCGGATTCCTGCACCTACACTTATCTGCTCAGCTGCCCCGATACGGGCGAGACCGTGCTGATCGATCCGGTGCTGGATACCGTGGACCGTGATCTGCAGTTGCTTCAGGATCTGGGGCTCAAATTGAGCTATAGCCTGGACACCCACATTCATGCCGACCATCTCACGGGTGCGCGGCGTTTGAAGGAGCTGGCAGGCAGCCGTATCGTCTATCCGGAAATCGATGATCTTCCTTGCGCGGATATCGGCGTGCGCGAAGGTACGCCTTTTCGGGTAGGGAATATCGAAATTCACCCATTGTTTACCCCTGGGCATACCAATCATCACCATGCCTACCTGATCGATAATGGCTCCCACAAGCTGTTGTTCAGTGGCGATGCCCTGCTCATAGATGCTTGTGGCCGTACCGATTTCCAGTCCGGTGATGCCGGCACCCTGTATCGCTCCATCCATGACAAGTTCTTCAGCTTGCCGGACGATACTCTGGTGTATCCCTGTCATGACTACGAGGGTCGCCATATATCGACCATTTCCCAGGAAAAGGCCCGCAATCCGCGCCTGGGAAATGACAAATCACTGGAAGAGTTTGTGGCCATCATGGACAGCATGGATCTTCCCTACCCGCGCAAGATTGA
>JAIVHA010000193.1:0-5618 GCA_020201295.1 Lysobacteraceae bacterium
GTTCCAGCACCAGCAAGGCACCGATCTGGCGCTCCGCCATCCGTTCCACGGCCGCATACACGGTCGCATCCGGGTCGATGGCAATGACCTCGTGCCCCTTGAAGTCCAGCAGCTGTTTTACCGTCTACATGGTGACCGCCTCCCGTTCGGCAACAAGCCTTGTTACTAAACCCTGCGTAGACAAAGCCTCATACACCGCCGGCAGGTGTCGGCCGCAGGGATGCGGCCGTCAAGCCTACAGGGACGTATTCACGGCGCCCTGCGGGCGGGGTATGCGGCTTTGTCAATGACCGCCTTAGTAACAGCGTAGCCCATACGGGACGAGCACGCCGCTCATGCCGGCTCGTCCCACAGGCAGGTCCCTCCGCTGGTCTTGCGGATGGCGGCCAGGCGTTCTTCATGCTGATGCAATTCCTCGTCGCTGGCGCGCAGCACCGCGAGGGCCGGGCGATCGGCGGGCAGGCGGCGAATGCCATCGCCCCGGCCGGTATCGTCCGTGTGTTCTTCACCACTCCCCAGGGACAGGCTCGTCTGTCCACCGGTCATGATCAGGTAGACATCGGCAAGGATCTCCGCATCGAGCAACGCGCCGTGCAGATCGCGGTGGGCATTGTCGATGCTGTAGCGCTTGCACAGGGCATCCAGGTTGTTTTTCTGTCCCGGATGCATGCGGCGTGCCAGCGCCAGGGTATCCAGCACGGTACAGTAATCGGCCAGCCGGCCCCATTTCTTCCCCAGCTTGGCGAGTTCATGGTCGATGAAGCCTACGTCGAAGGGGGCGTTGTGAATGATGAGTTCAGCACCCTTGATGTAGTCGAGAAAATCCGTGGCCAGATCGGCGAAGCGTGGCTTGTCGGCGAGAAATTCATTGCTGATGCCATGCACCTCCATGGCGCCGGCATCGATTTCACGATCCGGTTGCAGGTACTGGTGATAATGACTGCCGGTCAGACGCCGGCTCACCAGTTCCACGCAGCCGATCTCGATGATCCGGTGACCCTCGGAGGGTGCCAGGCCGGTGGTTTCCGTATCCAGTACGATCTGTCGCATGTTACCCCGATAGTTGCAATACATTCGTGGCACGAAGACTGTAGGAGCGGCGCGAGTCGCGGTTGTTCGCGGCTCGCGCCGCTCCTACAGGAGAGATTCTACAATGACTGGGGTATCTCCTGGCAGGCCGGCAGGTCGTCGATAGCCTCGTTGGCCAGTTGATCGGCGCGCTCGTTTTCGGAATGGCCACTGTGGCCCCGCACCCAGTGCCAACGAACCTCGTGGACATGGGTGGCAGTCTCCAGCCGTTGCCACAAATCGGCATTCTTGACCGGCTGTTTCGCCGCATTCTTCCAGCCGCGGCGCTTCCAGCCCGCGATCCACTCGGTGATGCCCTTCTGTACATACTGGGAATCGGTGGTGAGTTGCACCTTGCAGGGACGGGTCAGGGACTCCAGCGCCTGGATGGCGGCCATCAGTTCCATGCGGTTGTTGGTGGTATCGCGCTCCGCGCCCTTGAGGGTCTTTTCATGCCCGTTGTAGCGCAACAGCACCCCCCAGCCTCCGGGTCCCGGATTACCCCGGCAGGCGCCGTCTGTATAGACCTCAACTTCGTTCATGACGACTCCGGTTGGTCGGTTCTGCCATACCCCCCGCGCCCAGCAGGCCGCGGCGTGGCCGCCAGCGCGGCCGTATGGGCGTCAGGGTGGCCACTCGCTTGCGCGCCAGCAGAAAGTAGGCCCCGGCCAGCAGGCTCATGGAGCGCCGCGACTCCAGGATACGCAATCGATCCAGGGCCCGCTCATTCTGCAGCGGTGGTCGCTGAAACAGGGGCACCACGCGCAGGGTATCGAAGCCCAGGAGGGACAACCAGTCGCGCAAACGTCCCGGACTGATGCCGTGCAGGCGCCAGGGAATGGGATGCCGCCAGCGCGCCACCAGGCCCCACAGGCCCCACCAGCTGACGGGGTTGAAGCCCAGGATCAGCACATGCCCCTCCGGCACCAGGCAACGTTCCACCTCCCGCAACACCTGGTGGGGGTCCCGGGAGCGTTCCAGGACATGGGGCAGGAGGATGGCATCCAGGGTGTCCGTGCCGAAGGGCAGCCGTTCCGTTTCTCCCTCAAGGGCACAGCCCTCGCTGCCGCTGCAAGGAGACTGGGACTGCAGAATGAGGTGGGAGATCCGGCTGCTGGCCAGGGCCTCCTGCGGGCAGGGTGGATCGAGGGCAAGCAAATGATATCCAAAGAGATCAGGAAGATGTTGCGCCAACTGATCCTGCTCCAGTCCAGCCATGGCCTGGCCCAGGGGCGTACGGTACCAGGCGCGCAACTCGGACAGTGTCGGGCGGGGGCGGGGATCTCGGCGTGGGCTGTCCATGTGGCTCCGGATCATAGCCCATGACGGGGCCATGCCCAAGTCGGGCTGTTGCCCATCCGCGACGCTTGCGCGTCCCGGGATAAATCCGGACAATATCCGGTTTAATCACTCAACTAATTGAAAACATTATGAACAAATTCGGTTCTTTGCCCTTGCGGGGCGCGCTTTTCCTCAGCCTGCTGGGTAGCAGCCTGTTTGGCCCCCTGCTCAGTGGCTGCGCCCTGCGGGACAGCCCGGTGCACGGTTCCGGAGTGGTAGCCGCCTCAGCTGGTACCGCAGGAACCCCGCCTACCTGGACCGGGTGTTCGAGCGCGCCGAACCCTTCATGCACCATATCCTGGTACAACTGGAGGCACGTGGCATGCCGGCGGAAATCGCCCTCCTGCCAGTGGTGGAAAGTGCCTTCGATCCCTTCGCCTATTCCCACGGCCGCGCCGCGGGACTCTGGCAGTTCGTGCCCGCCACCGGCAAGCGTTTCCATCTCAAGCAGGACTGGTGGTATGACGGTCGCCGTGATGTGATCGCCTCCACCGAAGCGGCCCTGGATTATCTCCAGTACCTGCATCGCTTCTTCGACGGTGACTGGATGCTGGCCCTGGCGGCCTACAATTCCGGCGAGGGAACGGTACGCAATGCCGTACGCCGCAATCGGGCCGCCGGCAAACCGAGCGATTTCTGGAACCTGAGCCTGCCCCGGGAGACGCGCGCCTACGTACCCAAGCTGCTGGCCCTGAGCCTGGTGGTGGAGGATCCCGCGCGCCACGGCCTGGTACTGCGCGAGCTGCCCAACGAGGCGCGCATCGCCCTCGTGGAAACGGGTGGCCAGCTGGATCTCGCCATCGCCGCGGAACTGGCGGCACTACCCCTGGATGATCTCTACAAGCTCAATCCCGGCTTCAACCATTGGGCCACCCATCCCGAGGGCCCCCACCGGCTGGTGCTGCCCATCGAGTTGGCCGAGGCCTTCACCCAGGCGCTGGCGGATCTGCCCCAGGATCAACGCCTGCGCTGGCGACGCCACGAGATCCGTCGCGGTGAAACCCTCGGCCATATCGCCAAGCGCTACCAGACCACGGTGGCGGTTTTGCGGGAGACCAATCAGCTCTCTGGAAACTCGATCCGCGCCGGACGCCATTTGCTGGTGCCGGTAGCCGCCACGGCGGTCAGTGATTACAGCCTGAGTGCCGGCCAGCGACTGGCACGGACCCAGAACCGGGATCGCGGCGGGGTGCGCAAAACCCATGTGGTGCGCAGCGGTGATACCTTCTGGGACCTGTCCCGCCAACTGGTCATCTGGGACCGCAAAGCCAATCGCCAGACCCTGCGCACCATCCAGTATCAGGTGCGCAGTGGTGATTCCCTGGCGCGCATCTCCTCGCGCTTCAAGGTCAGCGTCAATGACCTGCTTGACTGGAACGGCCTGTCCCGTGACCAGTACCTGCAGCCGGGCCAGACCCTGAAACTCTACGTGGATGTAACCAACCAGGCCGAGATCTAGGGCCTGTTAACACTATTCGCATGGCGGCGGACAACCCACGACGCGCCCGTTTGCGTGGCCTGACCAAGCTGCTGGTGGGCGTCGGCCTGCTGCTGCTTGCCATTCCTTTCATCGCCAGCGTGCTACCACCAGCGTCCAGTCCCGGCGCGCGTCCCTCGCCCTGGGACATCACCCATGACCTGAGCCGCCTGGCGGAAGGGGAAATCCTGCGCCTGGCCGGGCCCTCCGGTCCGGTCTGGATACAGCGGCGCAGCACGGAAGACCTGCGGGAACTGGAGGCATCGGGAGCGCGCTTGCGCGACCCCGATTCGGAACACAGTCGCCAGCCCGGCGCCGCGCGCACCCCCTGGCGCAGCCTGGACCCGGAGTTCTTCGTGTTCGTCCCCCGTGAAACCCGGCGCGGCTGCCAGGTACGGGAGGCCGGAGCCACGGCCCGCTGGCCGGCGGGCTTCGACGAGGCCTGCGAGGGGGCGCGTTTCGATCGCGCGGGCCGCATCTTCAGCGCTTCAGGACATCCCGAACAGAATAACCTGACCGTGCCACCGCACCGCTATCCCGCGCCGGGACAGCTGCAGCTGCTGCCGCCGTATGGAAACGGATGATCTCACCGCAAAGGCGCAAAGGACGCGAAGCAAGCGGAATAAATGCCCCCGGGGGCAGACTTAACCTGACAGTTGCAAAAAACGGATATGTAGGAGCGGCGCGAGCCGCGAATGTTCGCGGCTCGCGCCGCTCCTACAGGAGAGATTTTGCAATGCTTGGGTTAAGTCTACCCCCATCAAACGTCCGCTTACCTGGCGCTAATCACAAACCGGCTTTTCTTTGCGTTCTTTGCGCCTTTGCGGTGAAAATGCTCTTTACCCTCTACCCCGCATAAACCCGGTTGGCGGCCTCCACGGCCACGCCACGCTGGATGGGCGCGCCCAGATCGCCCAGTACCGCATCCAGCGCGCCCAGGCAGAACAATACGTTCTTGCGGCTGCTGGCGAAGCCCATCAGGCCGATGCGCCACACCTTGCCCGCCAGGGCACCGAGACCGGCACCGATCTCCAGGCTGTACTCTTCCAGCAGGCGCGCGCGCACCCGGGCATCGTCCACACCTTCGGGAATGGTGACCGTGTTGAGCTGCGGCAGGCGTTCGCCTTCCTTCACGATGAAGGCAAGACCCATGGCCTCGATGCCGGCCCGCAGGGCCTGGTGGTTCTTCGCATGCCGCGCCCAGGACTGCTCGATCCCCTCTTCGCGCAGGATCACCAGCGCCTCGTGCAGGCCATACAGGGCATTGATGGGCGCAGTGTGGTGATAGCTGCGCTTGCCTTCGCCGCCCCAGTAGCCGAGCACCAGGTTGAGGTCCAGGAACCAGCTCTGCACCTTGTGCTTGCGGTTCTTGATGGCTTCCAGGGCACGCTCGCTGAAGGTCACGGGCGACAAGCCCGGAGTGCAGGACAGGCATTTCTGGGAACCGGAATAGACCGCATCCAGCCCCCAGTCATCCACGCGCAGTTCGCTGCCACCCAGGGAAGTCACGGTATCGGCGATCACCAGGCAATCGTGCTCATGGGCCAGCCGCGCCAGGGTCCGCGCATCGGACTGGGCGCCGGTGGAGGTCTCCGCATGCACGAAGGCCAGCACCTTGGCATCGGGATGGGCCATGAGCGCCTCCTCCACCTTGTGCGGATCCACGGCGCTGCCCCAGGCATCCTCCACCATCACCGCGGTGGCGCCACAGCGTTCGACGTTTTCCTTCATG
>JAIVHA010000193.1:5665-12542 GCA_020201295.1 Lysobacteraceae bacterium
GCGGCCGTCAAGCCTACAGGGATGTATTCACGGCGTCCCGCCGACAGACATGGGGCTGTGCCAGCGCCTCCCCTGGCAGGCTGGCCACAAAAGATGGGGAGTTTAACATCCCCCGGACGGGGTAAATCCATTTTCAGGCTGGGGATTTCGCTCGCGCAAGGTCCTGATCGTACAACAGGCAGCGCACCCGGTGCGTGGCCGAAAGTTCGCTCACGACAGGATAGGTGATACGGCAGATATCCATGGCCCGCGGGCAGCGGGGATGGAAATGGCAACCGGTCGGGGGATGCACCGGCGAGGGCAGGTCGCCTTCCAGGCGGATGAGTTCCCGGTCGCTGGCGGCATCCAGGCGCGGCACCGCCGACAGCAGGGCACGGGTATAGGGATGAGCGGGCTGCTCCAGCACCTCCGTCACCGTCCCCTCCTCCACGATCCTGCCCAGATACATGACCGCCACCCGGTGTGCCAGGTAGGCCACCACCGACAGGTTGTGGGTGATGAACAGGTAGGAGAGCCCCAACTCCTGCTGCAGTTGTTTGAGCAGGTTCAGGATCTGCGCCTGCACCGAGACATCCAGGGCACTGGTCGGTTCGTCGCACACGATGATCCTGGGATTCACCGCCAGGGCCCGGGCAATACAGATGCGCTGGCGCTGGCCGCCGGAGAACTCATGAGGATAGCGGTCGAGGTGTTCCGGCCGCAGGCCCACCTGCTCCATGAGTTCCCGCAGGCGGGCCTCGCGCCGGGCACGATTGCCGCCGATACCCTGGGCGCGCATGCCTTCCGCGACGATGTCCCGCACCCGCAGGCGCGGGTTCATGGCAGACAGGGGATCCTGGAAGATCATCTGCACATGAGCGCGCTGCCGGCGCAGGGCTTCACCACCCAGGGCGGTCAATTCCAGGTCACCGAAGTACACCCGCCCCGCCGTGGGCCGGGGCAGTTGCAGGATGGCCTTGCCCAGCGTGGTCTTGCCGCAGCCGGATTCGCCCACCAGGGCCAGGGTCTCGCCGGCGGGCACGTCGAGTCGTACCCCATCCACCGCCCGCACCTGTTCCGGCGCGCGCCGGAACAACCCGGAGGCGACGGGAATATACACTTTCAGGTCGATGACCCGCAGGTCACGCGGATCCTCATGCGTGGGTACGGGCGTCGAGGAAGGGTGCACCATTTCCGGGGCGGATTGCTCATGACCGGCGGCCATGCCGAGCACGGGATCGGCCAGATGGCAGCGCACCCCCTGTACCTCCCCGCTGGCGATCCAGCCGGGAGGCTGATGGAAGCAGGGATCGAAGGCCCGCGTACAGCGGGGCGCGAAACGGCAACCGGCAAACGCCTGGTCGAGGCTGGGTACCGTGCCCGGGATCTGGCTCAGCGGCCGATCCCGCTTGTGCAGGTCCGGCAGGGCCTCGAACAGTCGCTGACTGTAGGGATGCCGTGGCGCGGCAAAGAAGTCGGTGCGCCACCCCTGCTCCACGATCTGCCCCGCATACATGACCGCCACCCGGTCGGCCATGCCCGCCACCACCCCCAGGTCATGGCTGATCAGCAGCAGGGCCATGCCCCTGTCGCGCTGCAGCTCCCGCAACAGTTCCAGCACCTGGGCCTGGATGGTGACGTCCAGGGCCGTGGTGGGTTCGTCGGCGATCAGCAGTTCCGGGTTACCGGCCAGGGCGATGGCAATCATCACCCGTTGTTTCATGCCACCGGAAAGCTGGTGGGGATAGGCGTCCCGGCGGAGCCGTGCATCGGGGATGCCCACCGCATCGAGGAGTTCCAGCACCTGCCGGCTCGCGCGCGCGCGGCGCAGACCCTGGTGCCGATGCAGGGACTCGCTGATCTGCTGTCCGACGGTCAGTACCGGGTTGAGGGAGCTCATGGGTTCCTGGAAGATCATGGCAATGCGGCCGCCGCGCACGCCGCGCATGGCCGCCTCCGGCAGAGCCAGCAGGTCCTCGCCGTGCAGCCGTACCTGACCGCCGACGATATGGCCCGCGGGCGGCAGCAGGCGCAGGATGGACAGCGCCGTCATGGATTTTCCACAGCCGGACTCGCCCAGCAGCGCCAGGGTCTCGCCCGCCTGGAGATGAAAGCTCACCCCGTCAACGGCGCGCACGGCTCGTCTCCCGGTACCCAGGCGGGTCTGCAGTCCGGTCACGCTCAGCAGGGTTGAACTCATAGGCATGTCATACAGGAGGGTGGCAAGCGGGTCGAGTCTCGGCCCAGGGAAAAGGCCGCTTGCAGCCTGCCCATGGCCAACGTTCCTGTCAACGCCATAAAACCGGCATCGTGGAGGAGTCGGCTGGTCTGCACTCACCCTTCACCCCACGGGGGTTTTCCGGTACCTTAGCTCCCCAGTGAGCCGCCCGGGCAAGCAGTCGCCAGGGCGTACGATTCGAGAATGAAACGGAAAGGAATGGATATGGGATTTCTGAGTGGAAAGCGTGCATTGATCGTCGGGCTGGCCAGCAACCGTTCCATTGCCTGGGGCATCGCCCAGGCAATGCATCGCGAAGGCGCCGAACTGGCCTTCACCTACCAGAACGACAAACTGCGCGATCGGGTGGAAAAGATGGCCGCCCAACTCGATTCCGAAGTGACCGTCCCCTGCGATGTGGCCAGTGACGAGGAAATCGAGGCGGTCTTCGATCATCTCGACGACTACTGGGATCATCTCGACATCATCGTTCATTCCGTGGCCTTCGCGCCGCGTGCCGAACTGGAAGGTGACTACCTCGACTCCGTCAGCCGCGATGGCTTCCGGGTGGCGCACGAAATCAGCTCCTACAGTTTTTCCGCCCTGGCCAAGGCCGGCTGCCGCATGATGGAAGGCCGCAACGGTGCCCTGCTGACCCTGAGCTACCTGGGTGCCGAGCGCGCCATGCCCAACTACAATGTCATGGGTCTGGCCAAGGCCAGCCTGGAGGCCAATGTACGCTACATGGCCCAGAGCCTGGGTCCCGATGGTATCCGCGTCAACGCCGTCTCCGCCGGCCCCATCAAGACCCTGGCCGCGTCCGGAATCAGCAATTTCCGCAAGATGCTCAACCACGTGGAACGCATCTCGCCCCTGCGCCGCAATGTAACCATCGAAGAGGTCGGCAACGCCGCCGCCTTCCTCTGTTCCGACCTGGCCGCCGGCATCACCGGTGAAGTCACCCACGTCGATTCGGGCTACAGCATCATCGGCATGGGTCCGCTGGACCTCGGCGAGGAATAGCCCGCGGGACACCTGCCGGGTCAGCGATATCCGTTACGGAACCGTCGGCCGCAGGGATGCGGCCGTCGAGCGTACAGGGACAAGGTGAGACCGCACAGCGGTCGAGAAAGTGCCCTGGGGCATGTATTCATAGCGTGTTCCGTAAGGGATATCGCTGACGCGGCTCTCCATGCCAGAATTATTTTCGCTCCTGCAGGATCCCCTGCTCACCTTCCGAGCGACCGATGATCACCGCGCCGCAGGAATCGCTGAACACATTCACCGAGGTGCGGCACATGTCCAGGATCCGGTCCACCACCAGGATCATGCCGATGGCCTCGATGGGCAGGCCCACGGTGTTGAGAATGATGGCGATGGCCACCAGGCTGGCGGCGGGAATACCCGCCACGCCGATGGAGGTCAACAGGGCCAGCAACACCACGGTGAACTGGGTTGCCAGGCTCATCTCCAGGCCATAGGCCTGAGCGAGGAACATCACCACCACGCACTCATAGAGCGCCGTCCCGTCCATGTTCACCGTGGCCCCGAGGGGCAACACGAAACTGCTGGTGCGGTTGGACACCCCGGCGTTCTTCTCCACGCATTCCATGGTCAGTGGCAGGGTGGCCGAGGAAGACGCCGTGGAAAAGGAGGTCAGCAGCGCCGGTGCCATGGCCTGGAAATGGCGCCAGGGGCTAACCCCGGCCACGAAGCGCAACAGCAATGGCAGGGTGATGAACAGGTGGATAGCCAGTGCCAGCAGCACCGTGAGCGTGAAGGTGCCCAGGGAGATGGCCAGCGCCTCCAGTTGCTCGGCGCCGGTCTCCGCCACGACCTTCGCCACCAGGCCGAATACCCCATAGGGCGTGAAGCGGATCACCCAGTCGGTGATGCGCATCATGACCTCGAACAGGCCCTGCCAGAATTCCTGCAACTGCTGGGAACGCGTGCCCTCGATGCGGGTCATGAAATAGCCGAACAACAGGCTGAAGAAGATCAGCCCCAGCATCTGGCCGTTGGCGGCGGCGGCGATGACATTGGGCGGCACCATGCGCAGGAATACATCGCTGATGGCGGTGTCTTCGCCGACCTGCACCCGTTCCCGGGCCGCCGCGGCCTCCTCCTCGCTCAACCCCAGCACCTGCTGCGCCGGTTCGCCACCGATGAGGCCGGGCTGCAGGGTATTCACCATGGCCAGTCCCACCAGGATCGCCAGCAGGCCGCTGATGAGATAAAAGGCGATGGTTTTGAGGCCAAGTCGTCCCAGGGCGTGAGTTTCGCCCACGCCGGCGATGCCGGAAATGATGGAGGACATGATCAACGGTACGATGATCATCATCAGGGCATTCATGAACAGGGTGCCCATGAAGCCATATACCGCGTAGAAATGGATGCCGAGCCAACGGCCCTCGGTTCCGCTCAGCAGGCCGGCCACCAGGGCCAGCAGCAGGGCGATGAGGATTTTCCAGTGCAGTTTCATATGGGCATCCCGCCACGCGCATTCAGCATGCGCAGGCGCATCAGCGTTGCGGATCGTCCGCGATCACCACCTTGGCACTGGCCCGCAGCTCACGCAGCAGGGCATTCACTTCGGCCGCACCATACAGGCTCATCAGGCCCTGGCGTAGTTGCTGGCGTTCCGCATCCGTCATCTGGGCCGCATCCCCATCCCGCACCCGGTTGAGGCGGATCACCACGTAATCGCCATTATCCAGGAACAGGCCGCTGCGCGAGGTTTCGCCTTCAGCGGGGCGTGGCATGCGGAACACCTCCGACACGACCGCGGCGGGGTGATTGCGCACATTGCGCTGGATGGTTACCGGTGCCTGGTACTGCACCACCTGGCCATCGGCCAGTGTATCCAACCTGCTCCAGGGGTCGGGGCTGGGCTGGCCGATGCTCCAGCAGGCGCACCACCAGCAGCCGTCCCGGCTCCACCTCGATGGGATCACTGTTGTTACCCCGTTCGAAGACTTCCTCGGCGAAGGCCGCGGTCACGACACCCGGGAAACGGCCGATCCCTTCGCCGCCCTCGCGGCTGATCCAGTCCGACTCCCGGGTCTCGATATCCAGCTGGGAGGCCGCCTCACCCAGGGTGCCGGGGTGCTCGTAGCTGGTATTGGCCAGGATCTCGGCCCGATCCATGAACAGGGTGTCCACTTCGTAGTCCCGCAGGCTGGCGATGATCTCGCCGCGCACCTCTTCCAGCGGCTTGACGTCACCGGTTTCGATATCAGTAACTTCGATAAGGTGGAATCCGAAAGGGGAACGAACGGGTTCGCTAAGCTCACCCGGTGTCAGGGCAAAGGCCGCGCTCTCGAATTCCGGCACCATCATCCCCTTGCCAAACAGGCCCAGATCTCCGCCCCGGGACGCCGAACCCGAGTCATCGGACATCTCCTCCGCCACGGCGGCGAAATCCTCGCCTCCCAGAATTCTTTCCCGTGCCTGCAGGATCCGTTCCCGCGCCGCGGTCACCTCTTCTTCATCCGCGGTGGCTGCCACCTGGATCAGGATATGCCGGGCACGGCGCTGTTCCTCGCGGCCATAGGCCTGCAGGTTCTGGTCGTAATAGGCGCTTACCGCCTCTTCGTCCACGGGGATCTCCGCAGCCACCTCATCACGACTGATCTCGAGGTATTCCAGCCGCACCTGCTCCGGCGCGTGGAAGGCCTCCTGGTTGGCCTCGAAATAACGCAGGATATCTTCATCATCCGGTTCGAAGCGCTCGGCGATCCGGGCCGCGGAAACCAGCAGGTATTCCACTTCCCGTTGTTGCATTTGCAGGGCATGGATGGCGGCCAGTTCCGCTTCGCTGACCCCGACCGTGGCATTGAATCCGCTGGTGATCTGGTTCGTCAGCAGATCGGAGCGCAGGTCCATTTCAAAACCCGCCGGCGACATCCCTTGCTGGCGCAGCAGCATTTCATAGCGATCGCGGGAAAACACCCCATCCTGCTGTACATCGGGAATCGCCTGGATGCGTGCAGCGAGCAATTGATCACTGATGGCAAAGCCTTCTTCCTCGGCCATCTGAATCAGCAACTGTTTCTGGATCAGGCCCTCCAGGGCATTGGTCCGCAGCAGGCTCTCGTTGATCATGCCGGGTTTGAAATCCTCGCCCAGCAGACGCTGCATCTGGATGCGCTGACGCTGCATGGCACGGGCCAGGGCCGCCTCGCTGATCTCCACGTCGTTCACCTTGGCGGCATAGGCCGTGGTGTCGTCATTCAGATAGGAGTCGACCCCCCACAGGGCGAAGGTAAGCGCGATGAGGCCGACAATGACCCAGGCGATCCAGCCGGTGATGCGGTCACGAATGGCTTGCAGCATATTGATGACTCTCGATGTTTGTTGTTGGCTACCCTGGTAGCCTGACGCTACCAGGGCTGATCTGCTGGTGGCGCGGAAGACAGGGGACAAGCCCCGGCATGTCGCGCGCCGCTACTGATGCAGAATCGGAGTCGCTGATGATACCAGCATCTTTTACGGAAAATCGAGGTAATGACTGGCGCAGGAGGAGGTTCACGACGAACGGGTCCGCCAGCGGCCCGTCCAAAAAAAAGCCCCCGGTGCCGTGGCGCCAGGGGCTTTTTCACTTTCGAGTATGGCGGAGTGGACGGGACTCGAACCCGCGACCCCCGGCGTGACAGGCCGGTATTCTAACCAACTGAACTA
>JAIVHA010000045.1 GCA_020201295.1 Lysobacteraceae bacterium
GACGCCTGGTCGGCAGCGGGCAGGTGAAGGGGCCGCGTCAGCAGCCACGGCTGCAGGCCCACCTGGAGGGTGCCGGGCTGGCCTGGGAGCGCCAGGCCGTCGAGAGGCTGGCACTGGATCTGGACTGGGATGTCCAGGGTCACTGGAACCTCCAGCTCGAGGCCATGGAGCTGCGTCATGGCGCCGAAACCCTGGCCAGCCTCACGGCGGGCGTCCAGGGCAGCGCGGCGGACCACCGCCTGGAACTGGCGGCCCGGCGCAGCGATGCCGCCCTGGACCTGGTCCTGGCGGGCCGCTGGCGGGAGACGGTATGGCAGGGCCGGATCCTGCAGGCGGACTGGCAACAGGAGGCCCTGGGCGCCTGGTCGCTGCGCCAGCCCGCCGGCCTGCGGGTGAGTGCCGCGGGCGGTCGCCTGGAGTCCCTGTGCTGGCAGCGGGAGACCGCGGCGCTCTGTGTCGCCGGCGAGGGCGACCGGGAACAGGGCTGGACCACGGAACTGGGTCTGGAGCGCTTGCCACTGGCCTGGCTGGAATTCCTGCTGCCGCCGGGACGGCAGGCGCAAGGCCAGCTGGATGCCCGGCTGCAGGCGCGGTTGAGTCCCGATCTCATGCCTGTCGAGGGCCGCCTGCAGGCAACCCTGTCGCCGGGACAACTACGCCTCGGCCAGGCGGAAGACCAGGTGCTGGAGTTCGGCGGCGGGCGATTACAGGGCCAGCTGACGGACGACCGGGCCGAGCTGGGGCTGGAGCTGTCCCTGGCCGGCAATGATCGCCTGCAGGGGGACTGGGTGATTACCGGCATTGGCACCCAGGTACCACAGCTGAGCGGTGGCCTGCGCGGCGAACTGCGTGAGCTGGCCCTGGTGGAGGCCTTCACCGGGGAAGTGGAAGGGGTGCGTGGCCACCTGATCATCGATCTCCGCACCCACGGCCCCCTGCGGGAACCGGAGATCGCCGGCCGTCTGAGCCTGGAGCAGGGCCAGGTTGCGGTGCCGGCCGCGGGCCTTCGTCTCGAGAACCTGCGCCTGGTGCTCGATGCCGAGGACGCCGCCCGCATTCGCATCCAGGGCGGCGCCCGTTCCGGCCCCGAGGGTGAATTGCGCTTCGAAGGCCAGCTGCGGGACGCCCAGACCGCTGATTGGCGCCTGCAGCTGGGTATCCAGGGCGAGCGCTTCCTGGTGGTGGATATTCCCGAGTACCAGGTGCGGCTCACACCGGATCTGCAACTCGAGGTGGTATCGCGGCGGGCCGACCTCACGGGGGAGGTGCTGGTGCCCCAGGCCCGGTTGCAACCCCGGGATTTCAGCGGCGCCGTGGCGCCATCCCGCGACGTGGTGCTGGTGGGAAGCGGCGTGGAGTCCGAGCCGGACTCGCCCTGGGCCGTCCACGCCAACCTGCTGCTGCGCTTGGGCGAGGATGTGCAGGTCAACGCATTCGGCCTGCGCGGCTTCATCGACGGTGGCTTGCGCCTGATCGAGGAACCCGGCCAGCCCACCCGCGGGCGCGGGGCCCTGGCGATTCGTGACGGCCGCTACCGTGCCTACGGGCAGGACCTGCGCATCGAGATCGGTCGGCTGCTGTACACCGACAGTCCCCTGGATAATCCCGGCCTGGATATCCGTGCCGCCCGCCATGTGAATGAGGTCGTCGCCGGCATCCGTGTCGGCGGGGAATTGCGCGACCCCGTGCTGTCCCTCTACTCCGAGCCGGCCATGTCCGAGTCGGATACCCTGTCCTACCTGTTGTTCGGCCGCCCCATGCAGCAGGCCAGCGACGCCGAGGGTGCCAGCATGATGCAGGCCGCTTCGGCCCTCGGCCTGGGTGGTGGTGGCCTGCTGGCGGCGCAGATCGGCGAGACCTTCGGTTTCGACGAAGTGGAGATCGGTGGCAGTGGCGCGGGCTTCGAGGAAGCGGCGCTGCTGGTGGGCAAGTACCTGTCACCGCGCCTGTATGTACAGTACAGTGTGGGCCTGCTGGAGCCGGTCAGTACCTTCCGGGTGCGCTACCAGATGAGCCGCCGCTGGACCTTGCAGACCGAGACCGGCGCGGAAAGCGGCGCGGACCTGCTGTTCACCCTGGATTGAGTTTTGCTTCGGGCAGGCAGCCCCGGGGCGCGAAGACGCAAAGGTGGTTTGACACCTGCCTGTAGGAGCGGGCTCTGCCCGCGAACCGGCAACCACGTACCGTTCGCGGGCAGAGCCCGCTCCTACAGGCAATGTGCGTATTGAACGACGTGGAGTACACATGAGGACGGATGCATGGCGGAAAGCTTGCAGGCATGGCTGACGATACTGGGCGAACTGCAGGCGCGGGATCTGGTTCCGCAGCTGCTGGCGTTGCTGCTGTCCGCCCTGGTCGCGTGGGTGGTGCATCATGGCCTGGGCCGCCTCGGTGGCGCGGATACCAAGGGCGTGCGTCGCATGACCCTGCGTGCCGTGCAGCGCATCGCCTTCCCGTTCAGCATGCTGCTGGTGGTGCTGGTGGCGCGCGAAGCCGTGGCAGCCCTGGAGTACGCGGTCTGGGCGCTGGATCTCGCCGTGCCTCTGCTGGTGTCCCTGGCCATCATCCGCATACTGGTCTATGTCTTGCGCAAGAGTTTCCGCGGTGGCCCGCTGGTGAAGGCCTGGGAGCACATCATCAGTACCGGTATATGGCTGGTGGTGGCCCTGCACCTGCTCGACTGGCTGCCGGGCGTGTTGCAGGCCATGGATGGCCTGGCCTTCAACCTGGGTGCCGTGCGCATCTCCCTGCTGGCCATCGTCAAGCTGTTGCTGCTGTTGGCGCTGTTGCTGCTGCTGGCCATGTGGCTGTCCAGTATCATCGAGCGGCGTGTTGCAGGGTCCACGCATCTGAGTGCCGGCGTGGCGGCCGGCCTGTCCAAGGTCAGCAAGGTGGTGCTCATTACCGTCGCTATCCTGCTCGGCCTCAATGCCGTAGGTATCGACCTCACCGCGCTGACGGTATTCGGTGGCGCCCTCGGCGTGGGCCTCGGCTTCGGCCTGCAGCGCATCGCCAGTAATTTCATCAGCGGCTTCATCCTGATCTTCGACCGCTCCATCCGCCCCGGCGATGTCATCAGTGTTGGCACCAAGTTCGGCTGGGTGCAGGAGCTGCACGCCCGCTACGTGGTGGTGCGGGATCGTGACGGGGTGGAGACCCTGATACCCAACGAGAACCTGATCACCACCGAAGTGATCAACTGGAGCTACACCGATCCGAATTTCCGCCTGAAGGTGCCCGTGTCCATCAGCTATGGTGACGATCCCGAACAGGCCATGGCCCTAATGCTGGAGGCGGCCGCCGATCATCCGCGCGTGCTGACCGACCCTCCCTCCGCCTGTCGCTTGCTGGAGTTCGGCGACAATGGCATTCATCTGGAGGTGCGGGTATGGGTCGCCGATCCCCAGAGCGGGCTCGGCAGTGTGCGTTCCGAGATCAACCTGGGTATCTGGCGCCGTTTCAAGGAGGCCGGCATCACCATACCCTTCCCGCAGCGCGACCTCTATATCAAGAAGATGCCGGACGGCACGAACCCGTATGAGAGGCCTCAAGGTGAGACCGCGTAGCGGTCGAGAGAGTGCCCTGGGGCATGGCCGCGAACCGTCGTGGCAACCCCGGTTCGCTGTAGGAGCGGCCTCTGGCCGCGAAGGTCGCGGCACCCCTCGGTTCGCTGTAGGAGCGGCCTCTGGCCGCGAAGGTCGCGGCACCCCTCGGTTCGCGGCCAGAGGCCGCTCCTACAGGCTCGGTGCCACCCCTAAAACCACCGCTTCCACTTGAACAGCGCCAGCATGCCCAGCGCCAGGGCCAGCATGCCGCCCAGCACCAGGAAATAACCGGGCTTGAAGCCCAGTTCCGGCATGTACTCGAAGTTCATGCCATAGATGCCTGCGATCAGGGTCAAGGGCAGGAAGATTGCGGAGAGGATGGTCAATACCCGCACGATCTCGTTGGTGCGGTGCGCCACGGCGGAGAAATGCAGCTGCACCAGGGACTCGATGGAACTCTGTTGCTCGGCGGCGAAGCGGGTGACGCGGCGGATGTGCTCCAGCAGGTCGTTGTAGCGCACCTGCAAGTGATCATCCATTTCGATATCGGTGTTGTCGCGCCACTGGATGATGGCGTCTTCCTGCTCCTCGCACAGCATCTCCAGGGTGCGCAGCTGGTAGCGATGATCCATCAGCGTCATCCAGTCGTCGAAGGGATGGCGCGGATCGAGCAGTTGGCGGCGCCAGGTCTCCAGCTGCATGGACAGGGGTTCGCGCAGTTCCAGGAAATGGTCCACCAGGGCGTTGAGGATCAGGTGCATCAGCCCGACCTGTCGCTGGGGGACGCGTCCCTGGGTGTTTTGCAGCCGGTCCTTGGTGAGCGGAATGGAACGGCTTTCCGCCGCGCGGATGGTGATCAGCAGGCGGTCGAAGAGAAAGATGACCGTGGGACGGCTGGCCAGTGGCTGGTCCCCGTCGGTGGCGGCCAGGCCGCGGAACACCAGCATTTCGTATTCGCGGGTGGAGTCGTAATAGGAAGGATGCTGGAGGTTGTCGGCATCGCGCACATGACGTTCGTGGATGCTGGCGCCGGTGAGCTTCTGCACCAGCGTCGGCCAGTCCGGGTCCTCGCCGCGTATCAGGTCCAGCCACACGAAGCCCTCGGCGGGCAGTTCCTCCAGTCTATCGAGGACAGTGGGCTTGGCGCGATTGAGAAAATAGAGGGTTTCCATGAATCTCCCGGCAAGCATTCCGTAGGAGCGGCCTCTGGCCGCGAACCGTCGCGGCAGGAACAGCCACAAAGGCATCACGCCATTGTAGGAGCGGCCTCTGGCCGCGAACCGGGTGTGCCACGGCCTTCGCGGCCAGAGGCCGCTCCTACAGGGCGGGTCTCCCCCGCCGTGACGCTAGGAGCCTGTCGGACTTAGGACTGATCTCGGCAACTGCTCCATGCGTTGCTCTACCTCCTGCATCCATGCAGTCGTACTGCGCCGGTGGGAGAGCGGCCCAAATTCCCCTGATTTCTCGTTGCGTAGGCCCACTATGCGTCTCGAAATCGCCCGGCCAGGTAGGACTCGCGCCCGGCCTCGATGGCCTTCTTCATGGCGGAGGCCATGAGTACGGGATTCCGCGCGCCGGCGATGGCGGTATTCATGAGCACACCGTCGCAGCCCAGTTCCATGGCGATGGCGGCGTCGGAGGCGCAGCCCACGCCGGCGTCCACCAGGATGGGCACGCCGGCGTTCTCGACGATGGTGCGGATGTTGTAGGGGTTGCGGATGCCGAGGCCGGAGCCGATGGGCGCCGCCAGGGGCATCACCGCGACGCAGCCCATCTCCTCGAAGCGCCTGGCGATGATAGGGTCGTCGTTGGTGTAGACCATGACCTTGAAGCCGTCCTTGATGAGGGTCTCGGCGGCGGCCAGGGTCTGCACGATGTCGGGGAACAGGGTCTTCTCGTCGCCCAGCACTTCCAGCTTCACCAGGTCGTGGCCGTCGAGCAGCTCGCGCGCCAGGCGGCAGGTGCGCACCGCATCCTCGGCGCTGTAGCAGCCGGCGGTGTTGGGCAGGTAGGTGAACTCCGAGGGCGGCAAGGTGTCGAGCAGGTTGGCCTCGCCCGGCGTCTGGCCGATGTTGGTGCGGCGGATGGCCACGGTGACGATCTCGGCGCCCGAGGCCTTCACGGCGGCACGGGTCTGCGCCATGTCCTGGTACTTGCCGGTGCCCACCAGCAGGCGGGAGCGATAGGTGCGCCCGGCGATGACCAGGCCGTCATCGGTTACCGGGTGTGATTTCATGACAGTGGACATAGTTAACCTCTGGCTGATTCCATTGCCGTCGTTCCGGCGACTGCCGGAACCCGGGATTTCAAGGACCTGGATACCGGCATGCGCCGGTATGACGGGTTTTGCGGGGGACGGTTCTGCGGAGCGTCCATGGTGCTGTTCTCCCGGATCCGGAGTGGCGCTCAGCCGCCGCCGATGGCCTGCACGATCTCCACCCGGTCGCCGGGCTGGAAGCGGTGCTGCTCGAAACGGCCGCGCGGCAGGATCTCCTGGTTGACCTCCATGGCCAGGCGTTTGCCGGCCAGGCCGAGCTGCTCCACCAGGGCGGCGGCGGTGAGGTCGTCGCGGAATTCCCGGTTTTCGCCGTTGACGGTAATGTGCATGGTGGCGCGGATTCGCAAGGATGAAAACCCGGATTCTACCGTAAAAACGCCCCCGGGTAGGATTCTTTGACTTCCCGTGGGGCAGGCCCTATAACTAGCCCCGTCGCGGGTGTAGTTCAATGGTAGAACTGTAGCTTCCCAAGCTACTAACGTGGGTTCGATCCCCATCACCCGCTCCATTTTCCTGTCCGCCCGATGCTTTATCTCCCGCCCCTGCGGCCGCAATAGTGGAGGAGCCCCCCATCGGTATCGTTCCATGAGCAAGTTGTTGAGCCTGTCCCCCGAGCATTTTTCCGCCGCCGCCCTACCCGCGCCCGGCACGGGGGCGACCGTGTGCCTGGAAATGCTCGACGGCAAGCAGCTGGATGGAGAATTGCGTACGTTCCAGGCCGACCGCCAACGCTGTCTGATTCGCGCCGCCGATGCCAGCATCGACACCTCGATCCCCTTCGCTCGCATCCGCTGGTTGCGTTTCGAATCCCCCCTGGAATCGTTTCGTGTCCGCCACGGAGAGGGGGAACCGTTCGACATCCAGTACCAGGACCAGGGGCGTTTCCAGGGCAGCTGCTACGAATTTCGCCATGACAGCAGCGGACTGCACCTGTTGGTCGGCCAGGAGGATGGCGGCATCCGTCGCCTGTTCGTACCACTGGCGTCGGTGGACCGCTACCGGGTGGGCGGTTTCGAGGGCCAGGGTGGTCCCGCCCCGTCCGCTTTGCCGGCGGATCCCGATGCCATTGCCCCGGCCAGGAACGTTCAGGAGTTGCTGAGCCGTTTTGCCAGTGGCCGTGTGGGCCCGCCACGCGGCGCGGAACGCACCTTCCGCCAGCTGGAACAGACTCCCGGTCAGTCTCCCCGGGAACTGGCGCTGCGTCTCGGCCTGCCATTCGTGGACCTGCGCGAATTCGATGTGGACGTCCATGCCCTGTCCCTGGTGCCGGAGGAATTCGCTCGCACCCATCGCGTGTTGCCGCTGCTGTTCCTGCATGGCCGGCTGGTGGTGGCCATGGGCAATCCGGCAGATCCGGAACTGCTGAGCATGCTGCACCTGGTCAGTGGCCGCAGCGTGGATAGCGTGGTGGCCGAGGACGCGGACCTGCAGGGCGCCATCGACCGTTACTACGGCGTGCACGAGGACAGCGGCACCCTGGACGAGCTGGAAACCGTCGCCCAGCGGGAGCTGGAGCACAACCTTCCGGTGCAGGAAGTGGAACGCCTGGGCAAGGAAAAGCCCGTGGTGCGGCTGGTGAACAGCATCCTGCTCGACGCTATTCACCGCGGTGCCTCCGACATTCACCTGCGTCCCGGGGAGAAGAAGGTGGAGCTGCTGTTCCGCCAGGACGGCACCCTGGTGCATGTGCGCGACCTGGCCAAGATGCTGTTGCCGGCGGTGGTGGCGCGCATCAAGATCATCGGCCGCATGAACATCGCCGAGCGGCGCCTGCCCCAGGACGGCCGCGCGCGCATGGTGGAGCGCGGCACGGTGGTGGACATGCGCATCTCCGTCATTCCCACCGTGGATGGCGAGAGCGTCGTGATTCGCCTGCTCAATGCCAGCGCCGGGCTGCGCACCGTCGATGAGCTGGGCTTCAACCCCCGCGATGCCGAGGTGTTCACCGACCTGCTGCACAAGAGCTACGGCATGTTGCTGGTGACCGGGCCGACCGGCTCGGGCAAGTCCACCACCCTGTACGCTGCCTTGCAGGAGGTGAAGAAGCAGAACGTCAACATCATCACCATCGAGGATCCGGTGGAGTATCACGTGGAGGATGTACAACAGATCCAGGTGAACACGGCGCCTGGCTTCACCTTCGCGCGTGCCTTGCGCAACATCCTGCGCCACGACCCCGATGTGGTCATGGTGGGCGAGATCCGCGACCAGGAGACCGCCAAGATCGCGGTGGAAAGCGCCCTTACCGGCCACCTGGTGCTCAGCACCCTGCACACCAACGATGCGCCCACCTCGGTGACGCGCCTGATCGAGATGGGGGTGGAAAGCTTCCTGGTGAAGTCCTCCCTGCTCGGCGTGCTGGCGCAGCGGCTGGTACGTCTCAACTGGCCGAGGCCTATCGCGTGCGCCTGGAGTAGTACCCCATCGCGGGCGATGATATCGAGCGGCCGGGGTGGCCGTACTGCCTTGGGCTTGCCCCCCGTAGGAGCGGCCTCTGGCCGCGAACCGGTATTCGCAAGGACCTTCGCGGCCAGAGGCCGCTCCTACGGGGGGCAAGCCCAGGCCATCCAGCAAGGGGCAAGCCCAGGCCATCCAGTCGCGGCCAGAGGCCGCCCACGGGTGGTCGGTGCCGGTCAGCTGCCCACCGGCGTGCGCCGGCGCGGGATGAGCTGTTCCCGTGCCAGGTGCTCGTGCAATTCCAGGGGGTGGAGTTTGCTCAGGTCCTTGGCCAGTTCCCGCACCTCCACGCCGGCCTTGGCCAGCGGATCCATGCACTCGCGCAACAGGCCCAGCATGCGCTTCTGGGCCACCAGGATGACATTGCGGGTCTGCTGTCGCAGTGCCAGGCGCGCCGCCTCCTCGGTCACGCTGCGGGCGAAGCGCCGGTCCTGTTCCTCGGTATGTTCATTGCGATGATCATCGAAGCCGTGGGCGGGGCCGCCATTCCGGCCCCGGCTGCGGCTGGGGCGGCTTTCCGCCCACAAATCACCATTGTGCAGCTCCTTTTCCGGCTGCACGAGATCGTTGACTTCGATGAGGTTGGGGCTGGATTCGAGTTCGGGGTGATCGGCTTCGCGCAGGGTGAAGAAGCGGGCGCGGGCGCCGTCGGCGACAACGACACAGTCACGGTTCATAGGCGATACTCCTGTGTGACGTAAATCAGGATGCGGGGGGACGGTTTCCCTGTCCTCCCCGGCGGGAATCTCCGGGCACTTTCCGCTCGCGACAGAGTCCCCTCTGTCAGTGATAGTGCCTGTAGCCGAATATGCAAGGTGGACCGATGGGTGGCATTGATCCAAGTCAGACGACCATTCAAGACGCGGGGGATATGTGGGAGCGGGGGATATGGATTTGTTTTTCAGGCTTCTTAGTTAATTGTTTTTAAACGAAACCCGGGCTGGGCAGGGCAGGGGGAAGCCACTATACTGGGCACTCCCGCCTGTGCGCGGCCACCACCGGAAGGATTCACTCCATGGGCAAAGCATTGCGCATCTTCTTGATTCTGCTCGGCAGCCTGGTGGGGCTGCTGGTCATCGCGGCCATCGTCCTGCCGCTCATCATCGACCCCAATGACTACAAGGGCCGCATCGCCGACGCCGTGCGCGAGCAGACTGGCCGCGAACTGGTGATCGAGGGCGACATCGGCCTGTCGGTCTTCCCCTGGCTGGGTTTCGAAATCGGCGCCACCCGCCTGGGCAATGCCCCGGGGTTCGGCGACCAGCCCTTTGCCGAGATCGGTGCCGTGCAGGCGCGCCTCAAGCTGCTGCCCCTGCTGCGTCAGGAAGTGGAGATGGACACCCTGGTGCTGGAGGGACTGCGCCTGCGCCTGATGATCGACGCGCAGGGCACCAGCAACTGGGCCGACCTGGCGGGCGGGGAAAAGGACGTGGACGAGGGCGGCCCGGGTGACGGCGGCCAGGCCCTGGCCGGACTGGCCATCGGCGGCATTCGTCTGTCCGACGCCCAGGTGAGCTACGACGACCGCGCCGCCGGGACGCGCTACGATATCGAGCAGCTGAACCTCACCACCGGCGCCATCGCGCCCGGCGAGCCGGTGGACCTGGACCTGTCCCTGCGGTTGCGCGCCTCGGAACCGGCCATGGCGGGCGCGGTGAACTTCGGCGGGGAAGTGCTGATTGCCGAATCCCTGCAGCAGTTCACCCTGAGCGACATGGACTTGCGCCTGGACCTGGAGGGCGAGGGGTTGCCCGGTGGCGCCCTGGACGCCGCCCTGACCAGCAACACCCTGGAGCTGGACCTGGAGCGCCAGACCCTGGCCATCCCGGCCTTCAACCTGACGGCACTCGGACTGCACATCGACGGCGAGTTGCAGGGCACGGACCTGCAGGCCGAGGTGCCCCGCTTCACGGGCAGCCTCAAGCTGCGCGAATTCGTGCCCCGCGAGGTCCTGGCCAGGCTGGCCATCGAAGCCCCGGAGACCGCCGACCCGGCGGTGCTGGGCAAGGCCGAGGCCGAGCTCAAGCTGGCCGCCACGCCCAATGACGTGAAGCTGAGCGATATTCGTCTGCGGCTCGACGACAGCGCCATCACCGGCCAGTTCAGCCTGGCCAACTTCGCCAAGCCGGCCATCCGCTTCGATCTGACCCTCGACCAGATCGACGCCGACCGCTACCTGCCACCGCCGGACCCCGACGCCCAGGCTACGCCCGTGCCGCCCACCGCCGCGGCTGCCGCCGCCGCCAACGAATTGCCCTTGGAGACCCTGCGCGCCCTGGATGTGGCGGGCAGCTTCCGCATCCAGACCCTCAAGGCCTTCCAGTTGCGCAGCCGCGATGTGCTCTTCACCCTCAAGGCCAAGGATGGCGTGGTGCGCGTGCACCCGGCCGAGGCCAAGCTCTATGAGGGCAACTACCAGGGCGACATGAGCTTCGACGTGCGTCGCGACACCCCGCGCATCAGCATGGACGAGCGGGTCACGGGCGTGCAGGCCGGCCCGCTGCTCAAGGACCTGATGGGCGAGGAGCGGCTCAGTGGCCAGGCCAATGTGCAGGTCAAGCTGAGCGGCAGCGGCGCCACCCCCGAGGCCATCCGCCCCACCCTCAACGGCAACCTGGCCTTCGCCTTCACCGACGGCGCGGTGCAGGGCTTCGACCTGGTGGCGCTGCTGGACCGGGCCAATGCCCTGCTCAAGGGACAGCCGGCGCCGACCGATACGGGTCCTGGGGAGACCCGTTTCACGGAGGTGCGTGGCACCGCCACGTTTACCAACGGCCTGGTGCGTAACGAGGACCTGGCGGCCAACAGCCCTTTTTTCCGGGTGACCGGCGCCGGCACCACTCACCTCGCCGAGGAGACCATCGACTACCTGGTGCGGACCGCCATCGTGGCCAGCCCGGAGGGGCAGGGCGGAAAGACCCTCGATGAACTGCGTGGCCTGACGATACCGGTGCATATCGGTGGCAGCTACAGCGAACCCCGCTACCGGGTGCAGCTCGACGAGGTGCTCAAGCAGCGTATCGAGTCCGAGGTGAAGGGTAAGATCGAGGAGCAGAAGCAGGAAGTGGAAGACCCTCTTCCCCTGGAATAGGGACAGGGTGAGACCCTCCATGCGACCCTGCATCGCATTCCTGCTGCTGGTGCTGGGCGCCCAGGCCAGCCAGGCCGGCGACATCCTGGTGGCCCAGGTCGACCATGACCGGGGTCTGTACCGCATCGAACTGGATATGCGCCTGGACGCCGGCAAGGGCCATGTGTGGCGTCTGCTGACCGACTATTCCCACTATGGCCAGCTCAACGACGCCATCAAGGAAAGCGAGATCCTGCGCCAGCAAGGCCCGGGCAGCTACCGGGTGCGTACCCTGACCCGGGCCTGTGTGTATTTCTTCTGCAAGACCGTCACCCAGGTACAGGATGTAACCGAAGTCCCGGGGCGGTATATTTCCGCGTCGGTGTTGCCCGCCCTGAGCGATTTTCGTCATGGCGTGGTGCGGGCCTACATCTGGCCGGAAGGGGCATACACCCGCATCCGGGTGCTGGCCGAGGTGGAACCGGATTTCTGGATCCCACCCCTGATCGGTCCCTGGATCATCAGCCGCAAGCTGCAATCCGAGACCCTGGAGACCATGCGCAACGTGGAACGGCTGGCGGGGCAGGGCCGGCAATAACCTACCCCCTGTAGGAGCGGGCTCTGCCCGCGAACATTCGCGGGCAGAGCCCGCTCCTACAGGGCCGCTTTACTGATGATCGGAACGAATAACCATAACCAAGAGCACAGCATGTTGAAACTCAAAGAAACCAAGATCGGCATCATCGGCCTGGGCTATGTGGGCTTGCCCCTGGCCGTGGAATTCGGCAAGCAGTATCCGACCCGGGGGCTGGACCTCAAGTCCGAGCGCATCGCTGAACTCAAGGCGGGCAAGGACAGCACCCTGGAGGTGAGCAGCGAGGAATTGCGCGAAGCCGGACAGCTCAGCTACACGGATCGGGCAGATGACCTTGCCGACTGCAACGTCTACATCGTCACCGTGCCCACGCCCATCGACCAGGCCCGCCGCCCCGACCTGCGTCCGCTGGAGTCGGCCAGCCGCACCCTGGGCCAGTTGCTGAAACCCGGAGATATCGCCATCTTCGAGTCCACCGTCTATCCCGGCGCCACCGAGGAGGTCTGCGTGCCCATCATGGAGGCCGGCTCGGAACTGAAGTACAACCGGGATTTCTTCGTCGGCTACAGCCCCGAGCGCATCAACCCCGGCGACAAGGAGCACCGCGTCACCAACATCCTCAAGGTCACCTCGGGCTCCAACCCGGAGGTGGCGGATTTCGTCGATGACCTGTACCGCAGCATCATCGTCGCGGGTACCTACAAGGCCGAGAGCATCCGCGTCGCCGAGGCCGCCAAGGTGATCGAGAACACCCAGCGCGATGTGAACATCGCCCTCGTCAACGAACTTTCATTGATCTTCGCCAAGCTGGGCATCGACACCGAGGCCGTGCTCAAGGCCGCCGGTACCAAGTGGAATTTCCTGCCCTTCCGTCCCGGCCTGGTGGGTGGCCACTGCATCGGTGTGGACCCCTACTACCTGACCCACAAGGCCCAGGAGATCGGCCACCATCCGGAAGTGATCCTCGCCGGCCGGCGCATCAACGACAGCATGGGTCCCCATGTGGCGGAACGGATGGTGCGCCTGATGGCGCAGAAACACCTGCCCATTGCCGGTTCCCGGGTATTGGTACTGGGCCTGACCTTCAAGGAAAACTGCCCCGACCTGCGCAATACCCGCGTGGTGGACGTGATCGCCGCCCTGCATGACTATGCCATGGAGGTGGACGTGTACGATCCCTGGATCTCGGCGGCGGAGGCCGAGCACGAGTACGGCATCCAGCCCATCGACGAACCCGTCGCCGGCGCCTACGACGCCATCCTGCTCGCCGTGGCCCATGACCAGTTCAAGGCCAAGGGCGTCGAGGGTATCCGCGCCTGGGGCAAGCCGGGTGCCGTGCTGTTCGATGTCAAATACCTGTTCCCTGCCGACGCGGTGGACGGGCGGTTGTAGTCTTGATTTTTTTGATGAATTGGCCACGGAAGCACACGGAAATACACGGAATGAATTTGTTGCAGTTATCCGTGGCCTCTGTAGGAGCGGCCTGCGGCTGCGAATGCCTGACGCGCCACATACGGTTCGCGGCCGCAGGCCGCTCCTACAGGTGCCTCGGATGGCGACGAGACCATCATTCCGTGTTTTTCCGTGTGCTTCCGTGGCCATAAGATTTTCGTTTAAACAAAAGGCACCCATATGAAAGTTCTGATCACCGGCGCGGCCGGCTTTATCGGCTCCAATCTCTCACTGCGACTGCTGGAGCGGGGGGACGAGGTCATCGGCATCGATAACCTCAATGACTACTACGACGTCAACCTGAAGAAGGCACGCCTGGCGCGCACCGTCGACCACCCCAACTTCACCGATGTGCGCATCGACCTGGAAGACCGCACCGGCATCGCCGAGCTGTTCGCCAGCCACAAGCCGCAGCGGGTGGTGAACCTCGCCGCCCAGGCCGGGGTGCGCTATTCCCTGGAGAACCCCCACGCCTATGTGGACACCAACCTGGTGGGTTTCATGAACATCCTGGAGGGCTGCCGCCACAATGGCGTCGAGCACCTGGTGTATGCCTCCAGCAGCTCGGTGTACGGCTCCAACACGACCATGCCCTTCTCGGTACATGACAACGTGGACCACCCGGTGAGCATCTACGCCGCCACCAAGAAGGCCAACGAGCTGATGGCCCACACCTACAGCCATCTCTACCGCCTGCCCACCACCGGC